>JBJELS010000330.1:0-4708 GCA_051879275.1 Lachnospiraceae bacterium | reverse complement strand
CTTCAACCCATATTCTTCCTTAATATGGGTAAAATAGAGCTCTGTCAGCTGTTTAAACTGTCCTCCCCGCAGAATGACTTCAATCTGCTCCTCAATACCGGATACCTGAACTGCCTCCATGATTTCTCATCTCCATTCTCCATACAGAATCAAGCAGTTTAATTTTAAACTGTTTGATTTTAAATCATTATACCATTTAAACCAATAATGTCAAGAGAAAGCTTTTGTAGCAAAAGGAAATACCTCTGCATATTCTGTAGAAGGATGTCGAAAGCATCCCTAGACAGACATGCATGTCTTAAAAAATTGCCGCATGAAGCGGCAGAAAAAGAGGTATTTTATGGGTATTATAAATGCAAACAAAGAACTCAGTCAGGACAAAATCAACTGCGGTGACTCCTTTCAGGTCACCCTGTCTCTGGCTGCACAACCGGATATCACTTCCAATCCGACGGATATCGTTCTGATTCTGGATCGTTCCGGCAGTATGGCAGGAAGTCCTCTTGCCAACTTAAAAAGCGGAGCCAAAAAATTTATCGATATTCTCGATGAGGCCACAGACAGCAGCCAGGATGGGGAAATCGGAGGCGGCAGCCATATCGGTATCGTAAGCTTTGCCAATACTGCAACCAAAAACACGCCGCTTACTACCTCCGTGGCCGATTTGAAAGCTGCCGTAAACAGTCTGAGTGCCGGCGGCTCTACCAACCATGAGGATGCTTTTACCAAGGCTTTAGAGCTTTTTGACATGACCTCCTCCAACGCCAAAGTCATGGTGATGTTTACCGATGGAGTAACCACAGCGGGTGGTGATGCCAATGCAGTGGCAACTACGGCAAAGGCCATGGGGATAAGTATCTATGTGATCGGACTGTCAGGAAACGGCGGCTTAGATGAACAGGCATTAAAAGACTGGGCCTCTGATCCCGACTCTGCCTTCCTGTCCATCACCCCTGATGATGCCGAACTGGAGGAGCTGTTTGAAAATCTGGCCAGAAACATTACCAAGCCGGGAGCAACCGAGATTGTCATCAAGGATCAGATTTCCTCCTGCTTTAAAATTACTGCACTTTCTTCCCCTACTAAAGGGCAGGCAACCTTGCTGAACAGCAACCTGGTTCAATGGAAAATATCCTCTCTGGGAACCACCGGAACGGAAGGAGCCTCCTTAACCTTTACGGTTTCCCATGAAGGCGGCTGCACCGGTGAAGTCATTGTCAATGACTCCATCTCCTATTCAGACCATGAAGGAAATGTGGTTACCTTCCCCGATCCCTCCATAGAAATCGACTGTGGAACAGATATTATCGGTGAAGAATGTCCGGAGATTGTATCCATCGAATTTGAAGGCTGTGAAGACACCATTGAATTTGATGCCGGAGATTTGGAGCTGGAATCCCTGGGACGTATCCTGCAATTGGATGTTACTTTAAAAAGCATCTGTCCTGAGAAACGTGTTGCCTTAGCGGTGATTCTCAACGAGGTAGACGAATATGGAAATGAATTTAAGCGCGGCTTAAAGACCCTAACCATTCCGGCTCACCACAGAAGCAGCTGTCAGGATGTTACTGTACGCTGTATCAAATTCGTTCTTCCTCAGGATTTGGATGTTTCTACCGGCTGCTCCTGCATCTGCAACAAAAGAAAGCTGCAGGCACGGTTAATTGCTCATTATATCGATCACGATTTTGAATGCTGCGAAACCGTAGCTCTGAACCGGACCTCTCCCTCCTGTGGCTGCCCCGCCAAAACAAAGATAAACACCTATAAAAAGAAATAGCTAGTAAGGGGCATAGAGAGAAATAAATTCTCCCTATGCCCCTAATCTTTCCTTAATGCTTTCCCTGCCTGCTTTTCTACATATCCCGCTGTCTTTTCAGATTCTTAAAGCGTTGTTTTCGCTGTATACCGGCAATCAGATTGTTCAGATACCCCTGCTCATAATAGTAGCTATAGCAGAGCATATTCAGTAAAATTGCACCCAGTACATCCAAAATGCTATGCTGCTTTAACAGCATGGTTGATAAAATTATGGCTACAGTCAACAGTACCGTCAGGCTCCGTAAAAGTCGGTATTTCTTCTCCGGCAGATTCCGACAGAGGGCAATACAGCAGACTACGGAATTGAACACGTGCAGACTTGGGAAAATATTGGTATTCGTGTCTATTTTATACAGTCTAAGAACCAACAGCTCAAAAATATTCTCTCCGGCCAGCTTCGGCCTAAGCAGCTGCCCGTTAGGATAAAGCAAAGAGCACAGCACAAAAACCAGCATTCCTGTAATCAGGCTTTTAATCAGCTTGTCATACTCCTCTTCTTTTCCCTTCATCAGGCAAAACCAGATGACACAGCCTGCAATAAAAGGAAACCACAGAAGATAGGGAATAATAAAGTATTCGCAAAAGGGAATCCTGCGATCCAAAGCAACCTCAATAATATTCAGCCTTCCTTTCCTCTGCTCCAGAAGAAAGAAAACCAGATAATAGACCACTGTCATCTTCACTAATCCCATGAATTTCCTGTTATGTATAATTTTTTTCATTTTCTCAATACAAGCTGTAGACATCTGTCTTGTCCTACCTTTTTTGACAAAATATACTCTATATAAAATATCACTCCTATTTTTCTTCTACAACCCTATTAAGGAAATCTTAAGAGTTTTCTCGTTAAAATATTTGAAAAAGCCGGTTTCTACTTAGTGCATGGATACTTTGCACACGATGCTTAGCATATATCCTTCTTAATATATTTTAAATAAGCCAAAATAATGCCAATAATACCAAAACTGATGCCAATGGCAACCATGGCTGCATCCAGGCTTCCATTCGTTACTATATCAGCGCCTTCGCAATATCCAAAGGGAGTTATGTACCTTAAAAACTCTGCCGGTTCCGCTATATTAGCGATCAGATTCAAAAAATACATGACGGCTGCAATTCCAAGACCTACCCCGGCACTTCCTTTCCTTAAAAATGCAGAGATGCCAAAGCAGATACCTGCCAGTTCGAGCTGAAGAAGGTAGAATGCACAATGGATCAGATTTAACTCTTTCCACGGAATGTCCTCACCGATTATCATCATCGCTCCTACCGAAAGAGCGTAGATAATCAGATTCATTGCTGTGATTTGCACAAAAACAGCAGCCAGTTTTTCCGTAATTAGCCGCCTTCTGCTGACAGGGTGCGTAAGAAGAAACTCTGCTGTCCGCTCTTTTTCTTCTTTGCAAAGAATATTCACTGCACATAAGGCTGCATAGAAGGCTCCCCCAAGGCCCAATACATTACCGCACTCAATGGCATAAAATCCAATCAGCGTACCGAAATTAAGTCTGTCCATCCCAAACGCAGCCGTAAAGGAGCCCATAGAGGAAAATATCTCATTGACTCCATCCATCTCATCTTTCATTTCCGGAAAAAGAAAAATACAAATCACCAGCAGAAAGCCGATGGCAGCAGTCCAGATGAAAAAGGAGAGCCTCCCCTGTCTAAGCTCATGCTTTACTATGGTCATTCTCCCTCACCCTCCTTTTCATAATAGTGTAAGAAGATTTCTTCCAAATCCGGTTCCGAAACCGTCAGGTTCAAAATATTTCCTGTAGAAAGCGTCCGAAGCAGGCCATCCATATTTCCACTGTACAGAAAGCTTACCCCTCCATCTTCATCTTTTCTGTCTCTGACTCCCTCTAATCCTTCCAAATTCACGCTGCCCTGCAGGAAAACACGTTTTGCATTCGTTTTCGATAGTGCATCCACACTGTCGCAGGCAATGATTCTCCCCTCCCTGATAATCGCTGCACGGGTACAGTTCCTTTGAATCTCAGGAAGCACGTGACTTGATAAAAATACTGTTGTTCCCTCCCTGTTTCGCTCTCTGATAATTTCAAAAAACTCTCTCTGCATAAGAGGATCAAGTCCTCCTGTTGGCTCATCCAGAATCAGCAGCTCCGGCTTACTTTGTAAAGCACAGACGATCGCAACCTTTTTTCGATTACCAAAGGATAGCTCATCCACTTTCCGTGATGGGGAAAGCTGCAGTCGTTCACAGAGTCTTTTTGCCTCTTCCCCACAGTCAGTCTTTCGCAGATCGGCAGATAATGCCAGCACATCTCTGACCCTCATGCCGGGATAAAATGCTGTCTCGGAGGGAAGGTAGCCGATGCTATGTAAAATTGTTTTCTTATCCCTGATTATATCCTTTCCCAGAATCTGTGCACTGCCCAAGGTGGGTGAGATAAGTCCCAGCAGGGTACGAATCGTTGTGGATTTACCTGCACCATTGGGCCCGATAAAGCCAAAAAATTCGCCCTTTTCTACAGACAGATTCAGTTCAACAATCCCTCTGGCCTTTCCATAATACTTTGTTAGATTTACTGTTTTAATTGCTTCCATATGGGCTGCTCCTTTTAAAAACAAAAAAACTCTATGATAAGGCTTTACCACAACATAGAGTTTTCTGCTTTTTTGTTTACCTCGCTTAAAATGTATATTTTCTATTAATACTCCTCTTCCTCACCATGATCATGAAGCTCATCAATATCGTTTACCGGAGGCTTAAGGCCTTCAATGGTGATTCCGTTTTTCTGTGCATAATCCCAAAGTGCAGCATGAATAGCTTCTTCTGCCAAAAGAGAGCAGTGAACCTTTACCGGCGGAAGTCCGTCCAATGCCTCACAAACTGCCCTGTTGGTCACCTGCAGGGCCTCCTGTA
>JBJELS010000329.1:0-4721 GCA_051879275.1 Lachnospiraceae bacterium | reverse complement strand
GGAAAAATGAAGCTGACAAGAGAAGAAAAGAACTGGATATTATATGATGTGGGAAACTCTGCATTTACCCTACTGATTACCACAATTGTGCCGATATATTTTAATTTTCTGGCGGGGAATGCAGGAATTTCAGATATTGATTACCTGGCCTACTGGGGTTATGCGGCCTCCATTACTACGTTGATCGTGGCTTTTTTGGGGCCTATTTGCGGTTCCATAGGGGATACAAGGGGATTTAAGAAGCCCTTTTTTCTCGCAGCTCTTTCAGTAGGGCTTATTGGCTGCCTTACTCTGGGTATGGTCAAACAGTGGATACTATTTTTGGTGATTTTTATTATAGCCAAGATCGGTTATTCCGGAAGTCTGATTTTTTATGATGCCATGCTTACGGATATCACCACAAAGGAGAGAATGGATCAGGTATCCTCTCTGGGCTATGCCTGGGGTTATATTGGCAGCTGCATTCCCTTTGTGGTTTGTCTGTTGTTCGTGCTTGGTTCTGATATGCTGGGAATCAGTATGGCACAGGCTATGACCATTGCCTTTATCATTACGGCTTTGTGGTGGGGGATAATGACTCTTCCCCTGATGAAAATCTATAAACAGAAATATTATGTGGAAAGACAGCCCCAGGTGATTCGGGAGAGCTTCAGGCGTTTAGGAAGAACCTTTACCAATGTGAAAAAAGAAAAAAAGATATTTTTGTTTTTACTGGCTTTCTTTTTCTACATTGACGGTGTATACACCATTATCGATATGGCAACCGCCTATGGCTCTGCATTGGGACTGGATACAACAGGACTTTTGCTGGCGCTTCTGGTGACCCAGATTGTGGCTTTTCCTTTCTCGATTTTATTCGGACGGCTGGCAAAAAAATATTCTACGGATAAGCTGATTACCGTTTGTATTGTAGCTTATTTCGGCATAATTGTATTTGCCTATTTTCTGGAGACCCAGGTACATTTTTTTGCCTTAGCCATACTGGTGGGAATGTTCCAGGGGGGAGTTCAGGCCATGTCCAGATCCTACTTTACCAAAATTATTCCGCCCAAACAGGCAGGAGAATACTTTGGCCTATTGGATATTTGCGGTAAAGGGGCCGCTTTTATGGGAACGGCCATCGTAAGTCTGGTATCCCAAATTACCGGGAGCATGAATAAAGGTGTGGGAGCTATTGGTGTACTCTTTTTAATTGGATTGATTTTCTTTCGGATGTCAGTGAAAGCAGAGAGTGTAGGGGAAGACTAGAGAAGATGAAAACGGATAGACTGGTGGTGGGTATCCTTGCCCATGTGGATGCGGGCAAAACCACTCTTGCCGAAAATATTCTTTATACATTAGGAGAAATCGATAAACCGGGGAGAGTGGATCATCAGAATACTTTTTTTGATACACATAGCCTGGAGAGGAAAAGGGGTATTACCATCTTTTCCAAACAGGCTTTTTTTTCGTTGGGAAAATGGGAAATTACCCTTCTGGATACTCCGGGACATGTGGATTTTGGAGCGGAGATGGAAAGAGCTCTTCAAATCTTAGATTATGCTCTTTTAGTCATTAACGGCAATGACGGTGTACAAAGTCATACCTTAACTCTGTGGAAGCTGTTAGCCTCCTGTCAGCTTCCGGTTTTTATTTTCGTCAATAAAATGGACAGAGAGGAAAATGATGCCGGAAAGCTGCTTCGTGAGCTTAAGCAGAGGCTGTCTTCAGATTGTCTGGATTTTGGACTGCAAAAAAAAGACAGGGAGATTTTTTATGAGGAGCTGGCCATAAAGGAGGAAGAGCTATTAGAGGGCTATTTGGAGGGAAAATATCCTGATGCCCAGGCCATCGGAAGGCTGATTGAAGAACGGAAGGTATTTCCCGTATTTTTCGGTTCTGCACTTAAGGGAACGGGCGTAGGAGAATTACTAAAGGATATGGAAGAGTATTTCCTCCCCAGGGAATATCCCGATGAGTTTGGCGCCAGAGTTTATAAAATAGGGCGGGATCATCAGAACAATCGGCTGACCCATATAAAGCTGACCGGAGGAAGGATTAAAGTAAAGCAGCTTATAGAGAAAAGAGGCTGGCAGGGAAAGGTCAATCAGATCAGACGGTATAACGGAGAAGCCTATACCCTGATAGGGGAGGCAGAAGCCGGTATGATCTGTACACTCACCGGTCTGGATAAAACCTATGCCGGAGAAGCTCTTGGGATAGAAACAGGGGAGAGGTTTTTGGCTCTTGAGCCGGTATTGACCTATGGAGTAAAGCCGCTGGAGGGAGTAACTCTGCATCAGCTTTATGAAAAACTGGAGATCTTAGGACAGGAGGAGCCGGGACTTAGGCCACAGTGGAAGGAAGAGCTCCAGGAAATTCAGTTAAACATCATGGGAGAAATTCAGCTGGAGGTATTGAAAAACCTGATTGAAGAACGCTTTGGAATAAAAGTGGAATTTGGCCAGGGAAATATTGTTTATAAGGAAACCATTGAAGACACAGTGGAAGGAGTGGGACATTTTGAACCGCTACGCCACTACGCTGAGGTACATATTCTGCTGGAACCGCTGCCTTTGGGAAGCGGACTGGAATTTGCTGCGGATTGCAGTGAGGACATTCTGGATAGGAACTGGCAGAGATTGATTTTGACCCATTTACAGGAAAGACAGCATCCCGGAGTATTGACCGGTTCAGCCATTACAGATATGCACCTGACTTTACTTACAGGGAGAGCCCATGCTAAACACACAGAGGGAGGGGATTTTCGACAGGCTGTCTACAGAGCTCTTCGACAGGGGCTTAGAAAGGCAAAGAGCATTTTGCTGGAGCCGATTTACTCCTTTACTCTGGAAGTACCCCAGGGGCAGGCAGGACGAGCTATGGCCGATATCCGGCGCATGTACGGAGCCGCAGACTTTAGTGATGAGACAGCTTTGGCAGAAGGGATGAGCCTTTTGACAGGAACCTGTCCGGTGCTTACCATGCGGGAATATTATCGAGAGGTTTTAGCCTATACCGGCGGTAAGGGAAGACTCAGCTGTCAGCCTGCAGGCTATGCCCCCTGCCATAATCAGGAGGAGGTTTTGGAGTCTATCCACTATCTTCCTGAAGCGGATACGGAAAATCCCTGTGGAAGTATATTCTGCTTTCATGGGGCGGGAACCTATGTGGAATGGGATGCCGTGGAAAGCTATATGCACCTTCCTCTCGCCTTCCGTCCCAGGGGAGTAGAGATGGCTGACAGGGACATGCCGGAGTTTAAAGGAAAAAAGCAGGTAAGAGAAGAGAAGGCTGCAGAGGCTATAGGTACAGATGAGATTGAGGCTATTTTAAACCGTACATATAATGCCAACAGAAAGGGGAAGGCAGTCTACGGCAGACAGAGCTGGAACAGAAAAAAGGATACTCAGGCTTCTGAGGCAGTAACCAAAAGCTATAGACCGCAGCAGCAAAAGGACCCCTATTTGCTGGTGGATGGCTATAATGTGATTTTTGCCTGGGAAGAGCTGAAGGAGCTGGCGAAGGTGAGTCTGGACGGAGCCAGAGGAAGACTGATGGATATTCTCTGCGATTACCGGGCCATGAAGGGCTGTCAGGTAATTCTGGTCTTTGATGCCTACCGTCTGCAGGGACATCAGGTGGAGATTCTGGATTATCAGAATATACATGTGGTGTATACCAGGGAAGCGGAAACAGCAGATCAATATATTGAGAAATTTACCCATCAGCACAGTAAAGAGTATCAGATTACAGTAGCAACCTCGGATGGATTGGAGCAGGTGATTATTCGGGGACAGGGCTCAGGGCTTTTATCGGCCAGAGAGCTTCAGGAGGAAATTGAGTATACCAGAAAGAATTTTATGGATAGCTATGGGACACAAGCTGCGGGAAAGCGTACATTGGGAGAGTATATACGTATACCCGGGGAAGAGGAAGAATAGATGATTACACTGCCACAGGAATTTTTAAATCGGATGAAAAGCAGTCTGGGAGAGGAATTTCCCCTCTTTTTGGCAAGCTATGAAAAGGAAGAGCATAAAGCCTTAAGAAGAAATCCATTGAAGGCTTCCAGAGAGGAATTTGAAAAGAAAATCCCCTTTTCACTGAAGCAGGTACCCTGGACACCTACAGGCTATTATTATCCCCTTACCCAGCAGCCCGGGCAGCACCCTTACCATCAGGCCGGCCTTTACTATATTCAGGAACCCAGTGCCATGGCGGCAGCGGAGTATCTTGAGGTAAAGCCGGGGGAGAGGATTTTGGATCTGTGTGCGGCACCGGGAGGAAAAAGTACGCAGATTGGCGGATATCTGCAGGGAGAGGGACTTCTGCTCTGTAATGAGCCCCATCCTTCCAGAGCAAAAATTCTTTCGGAAAATATCGAGCGTATGGGGATAGGAAATGCTTTAGTGACAAATGAAATGCCCAATAAACTGGCAGAAAGCTTTCCGGAATATTTTGATAAAATTCTGGTGGATGCTCCCTGCTCAGGAGAGGGAATGTTTAGGAAAAACGAAGAAGCCCGTCGGGAATGGAGCCTCCAAAATGTAAAGCTCTGCGCCCACAGGCAGGAGGAAATTCTGGAGGAGGCAGCCAAAATGCTTCGGTTGGGCGGCAAACTGGTATATTCCACCTGTACCTTCTCCAAGGAAGAGAATGAGGAGAGTATTTCTCGGTTTTTGGCCAGGCATCCGGAATTTATCTTTCTTAAGGATAAGCGCCTCTGGCCCCATCAGGTA
>JBJELS010000328.1:0-4758 GCA_051879275.1 Lachnospiraceae bacterium | reverse complement strand
TATCCGGTTGCTTTGGGAGGAATTACTGTACTGCTGACCGGTGTATTAGGGGCAATCGTTCTGTTGCTTTATTCGGCAGGCCCCTGTCCCTTGTCCAGCCTTCCGATAGGAGAACTGGCGGCAGGAATAACAATGGGCGGACTGATTCCTTTAGCCTGTACCACCTCTTTTACCGGAACCGTGGATTATATGATTTTTGTAGATAGTTTGCCGATAATTTTAGGAATAGCATTGATGATGATGACTAACAATATTTGTGATATTGAACGGGATTTAAGAGTTGGCCGAAAAACCTTCCCTGCAAGAATAGGAAGAAAAAAGGCAAGGCTGCTTTATCGTCTGCTTTTGCTTGTCTGGGCAGGGATACTGGCCGGATACATGAGTGTTCGTTTTCCCCTTCATACACGAGGCTGGTGGCCGCTTATTCTTCTTTTTATCCTGATATTGGGAAAGACAATAGTAGTTTTTATTCGACAATTCAGATGCAGCTTAGAGCCTGAAGGCCGTCCCGTAACCATGAAAAGAATTGCATTTTTGAATACATTGATGTCTTCAATTTATCTTTTATGGCTGATTAGTTAAAAAATGAAAAACAGAGAAAAACAGGTAACAAGGTTGAATAGCAAATGTTAGAAATGGTATAATAGCAATAATTTTGTATAAGGAGAAAGAAAAGTGAAATTAAGTGCAAGAAACCAATTAAAAGGAAAGATAATCAGTGTACAGGAGGGGGCAGTGAATGGAATCGTTATTCTGGATTTTTCCGGTGAAAAAATTTCGGGAACGATTTCCATGTCAGCAATAAAGGAGCTGGAACTGGCTCCGGATAAAGAGGTAATAGCTATTATTAAGGCTACGGAAGTTATGATTGGAATTGGAGAAATGCAATTAAGTGCAAGAAATAAAATTCGGGGAACTGTCAGTAAGGTTGCGGAAGGGGCAGTCAATGCAATCGTTACGCTTGATGTAGCAGGCGAAAATCAGATTTCTGCAACGATCTCATTGTCAGCAGTAAAGGAATTGGGATTGAAGCCGGGAGTGGAAGCCGTGGCAGTGATTAAATCCACCTCCGTGATGTTCGCAGTTGAATAAAACAGCCGTACATAAATAAGCTGAAATATAGTTATTCCAAATAATGAAATATCTCTGAGCCTGTTCCCCTAAGGGAAGTCTATGGGGGACAGGCCAGCCTTTATAGGCTCGGGGTCTGATTGGAAACGATTTGGCCTTCTTATTTGAAAAAGAGATGGAAAGTAGGGGAAGTCTGATCAAGTATCAGTATAATTTTGCCTGTCCGTTTCTTTTTGAAACGGATTTTTTATTGTCAAAAATACGGGAATAAAGGATAAAAAACTGGAGGTAGGAAGATGAAAAGTATTTCGACTGTAGATGCAGTGGGACATGTACTTTGTCATGATTTGACGCAAATTATTCCGGGGGAGTTTAAAGGTGCCAGATTTAAGAAAGGGCATGTGGTAACCGAAGAGGACATCCCTGTGCTGCTTTCCATGGGAAAAGAGAATCTCTATGTGTGGGAAAAGATTCCCGGAATGATACATGAGGATGAGGGAGCCCGCCGTCTGCTTGAATTATGTGAAAATGAGCATATGCATGCCACGGATATAAAAGAAGGTAAGATTGAATTAATTGCTGATTGTGATGGTCTGTTTCAGGTGGATGTAGAGCGTCTGGCGGCAGTAAACAGCCAGGAGGATGTAATGATTGCCACCCGGCATACCAATATGGCAGTGTATAAAGGGGAAAAACTGGCAGGAATGCGGGTTATTCCCCTGGTTATAGAAGAAGAAAAGCTGGAGCAGGCAAAGAAAGCAGCAGGAAAGGAACCGCTGATTTCCTTAATTCCCTGGAAACTTCGTACCTGTGGCCTGATTACCACCGGAAGTGAGGTGGCCAAAGGATTGATTGAGGATAGCTTTACTCCGGTGATTATCAAAAAACTGGAAAGCTACGGAATACAGGTAACTGAGCATTGTCTTCCGGGAGATGACCGGGCAGCCATTACTTCCTCCATTACAGAGTTTCACCAAAAGGGAGTGGATATGATTCTGTGTACCGGGGGAATGAGTGTTGACCCGGATGATAAAACCCCCGGAGCCATTAAGGATGCCGGTGTGGACATCGTTTCCTATGGAGCACCGGTATTACCCGGAGCGATGTTTTTACTGTCCTATTTTCAGGATGGAACTCCGGTGATGGGACTGCCCGGCTGTGTAATGTACGCAAAGGCAACAGTTTTTGATTTGCTGTTGCCCAGAATTGCAGCAGGAGTGAATATTTCAAGAACAGATTTGAAGCGATTGGGGCACGGAGGCCTTTGCCTTAGCTGTGCAGAGTGTCACTATCCCAATTGTTCCTTTGGAAAGGGGGAATAAAAATGTTAACCGGAATTGAACTGGAACAGGCTGTCAGCATGATTAATCAAAGAGTCCTTTCCTGGGGGACAGAAAATATACCTCTTTTGGAGGCTTTGGGGCGCACTCTGGCGAAGCCTGTTTTTGCCGAATCAGACCAGCCGCCCTTTGACCGCTCTCCCCTGGATGGATACGCTTTACGGGCAGAGGATACAGTTGGTGCATCCCGTGAAAATCCCATAGAGCTTAAGGTGTGTGATAAGGTATATGCCGGTGATTCTGCGGATATTCCTGTTGGGCCGGGACAGGCAGTACGAATAATGACGGGAGCGATGCTACCCAGAGGATGTAACTGCGTTCTCAGACAGGAAGATACGGATATGGGAGAGCCTGTTGTATCGGTTTATAAGGAGCTGAAGCCCGGAGATAATTATGTACGGCAGGGAGAGGATTATCAAAAGGGTACATTGCTTATTTCAGAAGGAACCAGACTGGAGGCCGCCCATTTAGGGGTTCTGGCAGGAGCAGGTCTGGATAGAGTAGAAGTACAATTCCGTCCCAGGGTAGCTGTACTTTCCACAGGAAGTGAAATTGTGGAACCGGGAGAAGACTTACCCACAGGAAAGATTTATAGCGCCAACTCTATTTTACTGGCTTCCCGTCTGAAAACACTGGGAATAACCGTTTCAGGAACCGGTTTGGTGGAAGACAATCTGGAAAATATGGTAAGCAGAATGAAAAGAATGCTGGATGGCTGTGAGCTGTTGATTACTACCGGAGGTGTATCGGTGGGAGAAAAGGACCTGCTACATGAAGCAATTGCCTTATTAGGAGCCAAGCAGCTGTTCTGGAGAGTAAATATGAAGCCGGGAACACCGGCAATGTTTGCCTGCTATGAAGGAAAATATATTCTGTGTCTGTCGGGAAACCCATTTGCTGCTGCCGCCACCTTTGAGCTTCTGGCAAGGCCGATTTTAGCTGCGTTCAGCGATGAAGAGGGGCTTTTGCCCCAAAAAGCGAGAGCGATTCTGGTGAACGATTTTGGAAAGAAAAGTCCTGGAAGGCGTTTCGTCAGAGGCTGTTATCAGGATGGACGGGTAGAGCTTCCGGCAGAGCATTCATCAGGAGTCCTTGCTTCCATGATGGGCTGCAACTGCCTGGTGGATATTCCCCCGGGAAGTAAAGAGCTGCAGGCAGGGCAGGAAGTAAATATCCTGATTTTGTAAATTAACACCAAATGACAATGTAGGGAGAGACTTTTTTATGGAAACAAATTTTAATCATTTCGATGCCTCGGGAAATGCAATTATGGTGGATGTTTCTTTGAAACAGCCTACGTTAAGAACAGCAGTGGCCAGAGGTAAAATTTTGGTATCGAAGCAGGTTCTGGATGCCATTACCGGTCACAATATTCAGAAGGGAGATGTACTGGGTATAGCCAGAGTGGCAGGAATTATGGCGGTGAAGAGAACGCCTGATCTGATTCCGCTGTGCCATCCTCTGCCCCTTTCTCATGCTTCGATTGAGTTTCAGATTTTAGAGGATGAGTGTGCTGTTTTGGCAGAATGTATGGTGAAGCTTACGGGAACAACCGGGGTGGAAATGGAAGCACTGTCCGGTGTTACCACTGCTCTTTTGACCATTTATGATATGTGTAAGGCAGTGGACAAGGGAATGCGCCTTACGGATATCCATCTGGTACACAAGGAGGGTGGTAAATCCGGTGTATATCATGCTGCCCATCAGGAGACAGATTGCTAAAGTAGGAGGAATAGTCAGTAGGAGGAGACATCTGTGCTGGATCAATACGGAAGGAAAATACATTATCTTCGTCTATCGGTTACTGATCGCTGCAATCTGCGGTGCCTTTACTGTATGCCGGAAAAGGGAGTGGAATGGATAGCTCATGAAAATCTGCTTTCCTATGAGGAAATGGTGAGGCTGATCAGAATCATGACCAGACTGGGAATCGACAAGGTAAGACTTACCGGCGGAGAGCCGTTGGTGAGAAAGGGCCTGTGGGAGCTGGTGCGCCGAATTCGGGAAATAGAAGGAATTAATAAAATTACACTGACCACTAACGGAGTTTTACTGAAGGAACAGCTGCCTGAGCTGGTAGAAGCGGGAATCTCGGGAATAAACCTGAGCCTGGATACACTGGATCGAAGGCAGTTTATGGAAATCACCAGACGGGATGAGCTTGAGCAGGTACTGGCAGGGCTGCAGGCCGCATTGGAGGTACCCGGACTGACGGTAAAGGTAAATTGTGTACCCATGGAAAGCAATAAAGAGCAGCTGGTACCATTGGCAGGCATGGCCGGGAAGCAGAATCTGGCAGTGCGGTTTATCGAGCTTATGCCTATAGGCCTTGGAAGCAGTCTTTTGC
>JBJELS010000327.1:0-4772 GCA_051879275.1 Lachnospiraceae bacterium | reverse complement strand
AAGCCCTGTAAATCCTGATATAAGCTCTGCAGTTCTTGCTGCTTCTCCTCTTCTCTTCCATTCGGCTCCCATCCCACTATATCTCTGGCAAACCGTGTTTTGGCTGTAGCATAGCTAAACTCTACCGGATTCCAGCCATCCATATATTCTTCCAAACGCTCTCTCAGTGCCACCTTTCCATAGACCTTATCTCCCTTAAAATACAGCTCCATACATTCTTCTGGATACACATAGCTGACCCTTAGAATTTCTTCCGGTGTAGCTTCTGGCTCCAACTTGGTTTCATAGAGGACAAATTCTCCCCATCCTCCCCGAATGTCACCGCCATGCAGACTACAGTCCATGGATAAATATCTGTATTCTCCGGCTCCATTTACATAAATACCAAGTAAATCAATATTCAAATATGATGAAATCTCCGTGGGGTCTAGTCCACTATAAAACCTGTCCTTAAACACCGCATAGGTATCCACATAGGAAACCACCTCATTCCCCTGCTGCCGGTATACATACAGACTGTTGCCTCCTGCCCAATAGGAAATAGTCACCAGCATTTCCGGTATCCCATCAAAATCAATATCTGCCAAAGAGAAGTCCCAGCCATCACCGCTCCCATTTGGCTCAATCTCCCGATTCAAACCCTGTAATAACTCCTCTCTGCTCCAGTCAAGCTGCAAATAAGGTTCAATATCCTTCTTGGAAAATTCCATAAGTACATCTGTCCTACGGGAAATCTCTTCTTCCTGAATCGGCTCCCTCCATAACCACTCTGTACAAATTTCTTCTATTCCATCCGGGGAAATCCAGACGTCCATTCCCAGCATTCTCTCTACGGAAGCTTCTCCCCTGCTCCAGTAATAATAAAAACGGAAATGCCCCCTTCCTTCCTGTTCATTCTGAGAATAATAATAGGAAGTATTCTTTTCTCTTCTTTTCCAGCCATTTCGGGTAAGCTCCTTAACCTCCTCCAAAAGGCGATTAATCTGTTCTTCTCCTTCATGGGTAAAGAGATCTTCTACCCAATCATCAGCCTGACTATATCTATCGAATATTTTCCCCACTCTTTCTACATATTCTTCTACTTCCCATTCCCCAAAAATATTTTCTTCTGTCCCCCGTGGAGCCAAACTGCCCGCAGTGGTTCCCCTACTGTCTTCCACCACCAGGAAACGGAGATCGATTTTTGCTCTTTTTTCGTGATATCTCTCCTTTTCCAGAAAAACAGCCTCTGTCTGTAAAAAGCTGAGTTCTCCACTGGTCTTGTTCACCATCGTATATAGGATCAGCGCCTCCCCTCCGGCAGCATTCATCTCTCCAAAGTCCGGATAGAGATAATAAACAAGAGCAAACTCATTTTCTGTACTATAACTTGGATAGTACCATGCATCGTAATAGGGACTGAGCACCCAGCCTTCTGGCAAGACTTCCTCCTCTTCCAACAGATCAGAAAGATTTTCTTTCGCCCGTTCGGCTATCAGAGATATATCTATGTAATCCTTCTCAAACTGGGGAAGGATTGCAGATCCCTCATCTATCCCGAAAGAAGCTGCAAGAATCTTCCCTCTCTCCGCTTTTCCTTCGCCAATTACTCTTTCCGTATAGGTATCCACAAACCATCTGTCACTCTTCAATCCGGCAATCAGATAAGGATCATTGTCTGCAGCCTTTTCCTCTCCAGTAAAAAATCCTTGAATTGTCCCTGTTTCACTGACCACCAGCTTAATCCATGTAATTTCATCCTGTTCATCCGAGGGAATATCCCCTTTTTCACCTTCCTCCGTATAGGCGTAGACAAACTCATAACCGGAATCTGCCCAAAGCAGGTTAGGCATACAAAAACAGTCATATCCGCCTTCCTCCCTGCTCCATTTCCCCTTAAGTTCTGACCAGTCTACTGCCTTCAACTGTTCTAAGGCAGATAAAGAAAATAACCGTCTGTTTTCTTCAGAAAGTACCCCTTCTCTACTCAGAAGTTCTGTTAAAATACCATCTACATTCCTTTTGATTTCATGCAAATATTCGCTGGTAAATATCCCTTTATCCAAATGTTCTTCACGAATCATTATCCCGGGTTCACCCGGATTTGCTTCTCCCTGCTGTAGATTTATCGAAATAAGCCCAGACTCATCCGGCAAAACTTCCTCTTCCAGCTCTTCTTCATAGACTGCAGCTTTCGGCTCTTCTTTCGTCATAACCGATTGGGAATCATTGCAGCCATTTAGAAGCATCCCCCACACACAAAGACAGAGGATTAAAACGCTTAGCTTTTCTCTCTTCTCCATATTTGTTATTCCTCTTCTTTAAAATAACTTTCTCAATTGATTTCATAATCAAGCACCCGAATCCGTGAAGTTCACGGCTCAGAAAAGTCCGGGAGTCCTTGGATTCAATTTTAGTAATAGCTGCTCCCTCCATGTTTCCATAAAGAACGCTAATGATAAACAGCATCTTTTTATTTGCCATCATTTACTCTTCTATTCCCGTATCTCCATTTCTACATGAGAAAAATACAATTCTGCCTGTTCCTTCACCCGCTCACTGGTATTGCCCTCTATATGTAATCTCTTCAAATTTTCCAGTTTACTTAAAGATTCTATATCCTGAATATTCGTAGAATCCAAATAAATAGAACACAAAGTATTCAACTTACTCAAAGGCTGTATACTTTCCAGCTCTGAACCCACTATAGACAATCTTTACAAGTTTTTAGCTTACCTATAAAAACATCTCCAACTTCCCATAAGCAGTAACATCAATACTGCTATTATCGCTTTCTTCCATTTTCCCATAGTCATTATCCCATAAAATATTCATACGTAATTTTAGCTGCTATACTTCTTCGATAAATACCAGGAACTTCATTTGAATTATTAACATCCATTACTTTTTCTCAATACAAAAGCAAGTCCACCCTCTAGTTCATCATTAATTGTTTTCAATGGTTATTTCGGGGGTTATCGTTTCTACCAGAGGCTTTGTTGCATCTTCCATAGTTTTTTCAGTTCATCATGTGAAGCCTTTATTCAGACAGCTCTTTACTGTAAATCCGTGGAAATATCTGATTGGCGCTCTGCCAGATAAGACACTTCTCCTTTTTGGAAAATCACATTGTTCCCATCCACCACAATCATCCTATCCCAATAAACGGTTCCATCAAATACACAGGATACAAGAAAGCTGTTCCTTTTACTGATCCCATATTCGTCTGCAAGCAAAGCTGTTTCTCCTTCCAGCTCACTTATATCACAATAAATCGTCCCAGTATCAATAAGAATATCCCCATTGGCAATTTCTAGACCCTTATTCGCAGAAGCTCCCTTACCAATCTCAATCATTTCCCCAATCCATAAATCCTGCTCATCTTCTTTGTCGGTTCGCTCTATTATTCTCCATAGACCTGTGCATAAGTCAGACATGCCGCTTAGAAGAACCATCTTATTCTTATCCCTCCCTTCATATGGCCCTACCTTTTTTGCTTTATAGGTATGTCTGGCTTGAAAAACAATCATCTCCTCATTGTTTATAAGGTAACAATCCAGTGCAGCATTATCATCCTCTAGCCCGTGCAGGTAAATAAAATAATCCCCTTCAATGCCTAACTGGTCATAATTCCACCAGGGAATATACTTCTGGGACGGCTCCCATGGTGCATACACAGCCACATAATAAGAGGGTAATTCAATCACCCCTTTACCAATTGCCGGATTATCTGTCTCCAGTCTCTTGGGTGTAAGATAAAAACAAAAATCTTTGTAAAAATCATCCTCGTCACAGACATTCCATTTTCCCCCACCCCATAATATCTCTGTAATTCTCCATTTTCCCCATAACACTTGTTCTCCAAAGGCCTCCTGGAATTTATCATTTGTTCCTATCTCTCTCATAGAAGTCACATACTGCACATTTTTTTCAGACAAACTACTTTCTTCATCTGATTGAGACAGGGAAGTAAAGGCTTCATCTGATACCGCTTCATTTGCAGTATTATTTCTACATCCGGATATAGCAAAAACTAATACTAGCAATAAGTAATATCTTTTTATTCTACTTTTCATAATTTATCAAAGGTTCCACAATGACGGAATCTCCAAGCCCTCCTTCCACAGTATAATCACCATCAAAAAAGATGTTTTTTTCTACTTCTACTCTTGCCTCAAAGCTTCCATTACTTCCATGTTGCTTGTAGGCCCATTTTTCCAGTTCTTGTCTGACATAGTCTATATCCTGATTCTCTGCTTTTCCAATTATCTCTCCCATCTCTTTATAAATTGATTTTCCAGTTTTACCACACTGATAGCTTATTATTGTTAATGAATCCAATTCCTGCTGGGACAATTCAATTCCATTTTCATTAAAGCATTTTTTAATGTCCTGATAATAGAAATTAGCATCTATCAATAACTTTTCAAAACAAATCTCTACAGGAATAATCGTATCCTTCATCATCCCATATTCACTGGGTTCATCACTCAAGTACCCAATAATTTTACTCTTTCTACTTTCTTCTAAATAAAAATTAATATCATTTCTTTGTAAAGAATCTCCAAATGCAACAGTAACCGTACGATCTCCCACTAAATGGGGTTTTATGCCAATAAGTTTCTTTTCTTCAATCACTAAATATCCTTTACTATTAGAATAGTTGTTGAATATCTCTAATTCCATCAAGGCTAAAAGTCCTTCCTTAGACATCACACTTCTTGATATTTGAGATTGCTCCTGTCCCGATGTAACCGGCGTAATTATTCCTCCATGTTTACAAAACAGCATCG
>JBJELS010000326.1:0-4809 GCA_051879275.1 Lachnospiraceae bacterium | reverse complement strand
TATGATTATATCCCTTGCAGTCCTGTTTGATGGGAAAGAACAGTTACTTCTTCCGCGTAAATAAAGGAGAATAATTATTCAGTCTTTCTCATTCCTATTCCTTATAGCAGTTAAAATATAAAAAAAATATAAAGAAAAGATAAAAAAAATATAATTTTCCTATTGCTTAATTGAAGAAATTCCTTTAAAATATGTCTATAGAATTTAATGACAAAGGAGAAAAGAAATGGGAACTATGTATAATACAGAATTACTGACGATTCTATCCGCTTTATATGCTATTTTAGGTGTGGTTATTGTTATTGGCTTTATTATTTGGATATTGACTATTATTGCAAGATGGAGAATCTTCGAGAAGGCCGGAGAAGCCGGTTGGAAGAGTATTATTCCCTTTTACAGTGATTACATTATGTACAAGTTTTGCTGGGACGTGAAGTTTTTCTGGATTACGTTAGGAATTTCCATTGCATCTATGATTTTTTCAACCATGGAAATTGGATTTTTAGTAATGCTTTGCTACATTGCACTTATTGTGATTACCGTAATGATGTATAATAAGCTGTCCATCAGCTTTGGACAGGGCACTGCCTTTACGGTAGGTTTGGTACTTCTTAATACCATCTTTTTACTGATTCTTGGCTTTGGTTCTGCGCAGTATCAGGGCAACAGTAGCCAGGAGAGCATCGACATTAGTTAACTGAATATAAGCATTATTTTAAGAGGCCCTGCGTTCAGCAGGGCTTTTTTACTGCTCATCAATTATTTATAAGTTCAAAGAAAAAGACATATTCAATTTGCTCCGTTTGTGTTAGCCTTATAGGCAGAAGCTTAATCATAAGAATCGAATAAAGGAGAGAAGCCGGGCAGGCTTAAAAAAAGTATGTATTTTATACCACAGCCACAAAAAATATGGGAAAAAGAAGGCAGCTATTGTATACACGTCAGAGATGTAATCTTTACGGAATATGAAGAAGGAAACAGCCTATGGGATACCATAGAGCTGTTAAATGCTGAGATTGAAGAAAGCCTGGGGTATCGACTGCGTATTGAAAGAGTTGGAACAGAAGCTGCTGCAGGTCAAAGAGGAATAGGCTTAATGCTGTCTGCTGATCTTAAGGAACAGGAGTACACTCTGGAAGTCGGAGAAACGGGAATAAGGCTAAGAGGTGGCAGCATCCATGCAGTCAGATATGGAGTACAGACACTCAGACAGATTATACGCCAGCAGGGAGCAATCATCAGCTGTCTGAGAATTGAAGATAAACCGGATATTGCAAACAGAGCCTTTCTTATTGATGTTACAAGAGGGCGGATTCCTACACTGAAAAGCCTGAAAGAGCTTGCGGATACCCTAAGCTTTTATAAAATTAATCAGCTGCAGCTTTATATTGAGCATACCTATATGTTCAGCCAGTTTTCGGAAATGTGGCGGGATGATACCCCCCTCCAGTCAACGGATATTCTCGAGCTGGACAGATACTGCTGTCGGCTCGGTATTGAGCTTATTCCCTGCCTTTCCAGCTTTGGACATCTATATAAGCTGCTGAGAACAAAAGGCTATCAGCATCTTTGTGAAATGGAAAATCCCGGTTTGGAAGAGTTTTCCTTTGTAGGGCGTATGCTTCATCATACAATCGATATATCAAATCCGGAGAGTCATGAGCTGATTAAGAGTATGCTGCTTCAATTCATGCAGCTGTTTTCTTCTGATACATTTAATTTATGTGGCGATGAAACCTTTGATTTAGGGAAGGGAAGAAGCCACAAACTGGAGCAGGAAATCGGTCATGACAGGATGTATGTAGGCTTTATTAAGGAATTGTGCGAATTTCTCATTGCCCATGGAAAACGTCCCATGTTTTGGGGAGATATAATTGTTAAGTTTCCGGAGCTGATAACAGAGCTGCCTGCCGGGACAATCTGCCTAAACTGGGGGTATGCACCCAATCAGAGGGAAGAGGAAGCAAGAATACTATTTCGGGCAGGAGCGATCCAGTATTTATGTCCCGGTGTTTCAGGCTGGAATCAGTTTATGAATCTGGTCAGAAATTCCTATGATAATATTCGCACTATGGCTTCTTATGCAATAAAATATAATGCTTTAGGTGTACTTAATACGGCATGGGGAGACTACGGAAGCATAAATGATCCCAAGCTGGACCGGATAGGGCAGATTTATGGTGCTGCCTTTACCTGGAATAAAAATATACCCGATTATGAGGAAATCAACAGACAGATTTCCCTTCTTGAATTTGGGGATAAAACAGAGGAATTTGTTTCTGTTATTGAAGCTATGCAAAACTACAGTTGCTTTAATTGGGAAGCGGCTGTTAAATACAGAGAAATGATTCTTTGGAATAAATTTAAAGCAGAGGACGTATTCGAGGCAGATAAGCTGAGCATGGCTGAGAAATGGGAAAAGGAATTAGCCGGGATAAAGGATAAATTGTATAAGCAGATTCTTATGCTGAAGGAAAGTAAGAGAAGTGAGGCCCTTCACTATATCAATTCCTTAGAGGCGATTGAGGTATTCAACGAAATAGGGAATATTATTTGGAATAGAATAAATAACAAAGGAAATGCTTTAGAGAAAGAATGTAGTAAAATTGCAGAAAAGCTTGAAATATGGTTTTACGATTATAAGAAGCTCTGGAGAAAAAACTGCAGAGAATCTGAACTGTACAGAATACAGGAAGTGATTAATTGGTATGCAGATTATTTAAGAGGATAGATACCCTAGAATAATTGGAGGAAGGATAATGCAAAAGGCAGCGCAGCTGGATGAATATATCAGCGAATATTCAAAGTCGGCAGACAGTCCTTACAAATTTATTTTAAAGTTTTTTGCTAAAAAGAAGGGAAGAGTGATATTGGCATTTTTTCTGTGGACCTGCCAGAGATCACCCTGCTGGGTGATACCCCTGGCAACGGCCAATATTCTGGATGCTTTAAGCAGTGCAGAGGGAAATACGGCAGAAATAATCATGAAGAATCTTCTCCTTCTGTCCTTTTTCATTCTGCAGAATATTTTTTCCACCTATTATGCAACAAAGACCTTTAATAAGATTGTCCGCGGTATTGAAAGTGAGCTGCGGGGTGCGCTGGTCAGAAAGATGCAGCAGCTGTCGATTATGTTTTATAAGGAAATGCAGTCGGGAAAGCTGTTATCTAAAGTGACAAGAGATGTGGAGAATATTGAGACCTTTCTGGATCAGGCGGTAAGAACCATATTTTTTATCATTACGGATGTGGTGATTGCACTGGCAGTTACCTTTTCCAGAAGCGTTGTGGTCTTCCTCTTTTTCTGGCTGAGTGTGCCGATGGCCATTGGAATTATTGTCTTGTTCCAGAACAGGATTGCCAGGGAAAATCATACATTTCGCAGAGAGATGGAGAATACAACCTCACAGGTGGCTGAAATGATTAATCTTATTCCGGTCACCAGGGCACACGGCCTTCAGGAAGTGGAAAGCAAAAAGGTGGTAAAGCAGGTTGAGGCTACCAGTGACAGTGGATTTAAGCTGGATTTGGTCAATTCCTTTTTTGGAGCGACACATTGGGTGGCGTTTCAGTTTTTTCAGGCATTAACCTTGGGATTTACGGCTTTTCTTGCTGTTAAAGGAAAAATAACGGTAGGAGATGTAGTTTTGTTTCAGGGGTATTTTTCTACAATATTGAATCAGATTTCCAATCTGATTTCTTTATACCCCGGTTTTTGCAAAGGCTTAGAATCAGCCAGAAGTGTAAGTGAGATATTATCTGAACCCAGGATAGAAGAAAATGCAGCAATTATTCCCCTGGGAAGGCTCAGAGGAGAGGTTTCCTTTGATAATGTAACCTACAGCTACAATAGCAATATGGAGCCGACACTTAATCATTTTTCCTTAAAGGTAAAGGCAGGGGAAGCCATTGCATTTGTAGGCGGCTCCGGTGCGGGTAAGTCTACCATTCTTAATCTTCTCATCGGCTTTGATTCGCCGCAGGAGGGAAGAATATGTATTGATGGTATTAATATGAGGAATCTGGATATTAATGAATATAGATCGCAGATTGCGGTGGTTCCTCAGAATACAATACTATTTGCAGGCTCAATATATGACAATGTTACTTATGGCTTGGATAATGTATCCAGAGAAAGGGTAATGGAGGTTTTAAAGCAGGTGGATCTTGCGGATTTTGTAAATACACTTCCTCAGGGTCTGGATACCCTGCTTGCAGAACAGGGAAATTCCCTTTCCGGTGGGCAGAAGCAGCGTCTTGCAATTGCAAGAGCAATAATTAGAAATCCCAAGATTATTGTATTCGATGAAGCGACCTCAGCACTGGATCTGGCATCAGAAAAGAAGGTGCAGGAAGCCACCGAGAGCTTAATGAAAACCTGCACAACATTTATGGTGGCTCATCGATTATCCACTATTCGGAATGCTGACCGAATAGTAGTAATCGAAAAAGGAAGGCCTGTTGAAGAAGGAAGCTTTAATGAGCTGATGGAGAAAAAAGGCTATTTTTATCGTCTTAAAAGGCTTCAGGAGCAGTAGAGAGACAGGCCGGGTCTTTTGTTTATTTCTTCAGAGATATTTCCAAATGGTTTGTTTGGCGGTCATCTGTATAGTAACGGACAGTGACCGCTTTTGGGTAAAATCCATGAAATCGGGTCTCTATATGCTCAATAAGATTGACGGTGCTTGTTTCGGCAATAATTGGCACACCATTATCGGTAACGGTTATGGTGACACTGTTTATATTATTTTCCAGATTGAGGAAGATATAGCCGGTTACTGCCAGGGGCTCCAGCCTGGCAGTAACCGT
>JBJELS010000325.1:0-24032 GCA_051879275.1 Lachnospiraceae bacterium | reverse complement strand
CTACGGCTTCCAGGGAATTACGGTGGCATTGATTGCCGGCTCCAATCCCATCGGCTGTATTTTCTCCGGTATTTTCTATGGAGCCATGAAGTATGGAGGCTCTAAGCTGACCATAGTAGGTGCGCCGGAGGAAGTAATCGACATTATCATGGGATGTGTAATTATTTTTATTGCCATTTCCCAGGTATTTAAGAGAATATTCATCCGGACAGCCGGCTTGGGAGCTAAGAGAAAGGAGGCAAAATAGATGGATGGATTAGTAAGTAATCTGGGTCTTTTAATTAATGCTACGCTGGTAGCTACACCGCCATTATTATTGGCCGCTCTGGGCTCCTGCTTTTCTGAGAGAAGCGGTGTGGTCAATCTGGGAATAGAGGGAATGATGACCATTGGAGCCTTTGTGGGTGCAGCAGCCGGGCTTGTAGTAGGGAACGGTTGGATAGCCTGGATTCTGGGTGGTCTGGCAGGTGCATTTCTGGCAGTGATCCATGCAGTTGTATGTATTCAGTTTCATGCAGATCAGACCATTGCCGGTACGGCAATTAACTTTATCGGTCCGGGACTTGCCCTGTTTTTATCTAAGGCAATTTTCAGTTCCTCCGATACACCGCCGCTTAATTCAGCCAGCAAGCTGCCTAAAATGTTTGAAGGCGTTTTTGAGGCCGGTTCCTTCTGGGGGAATGTACTGAATGTGTATATGGTAGCCTATCTGGTGTTTGCTTTTGCGGCAGCAGCATGGTTTGTTTTTTATAAAACCAAATTCGGAACGCATCTGCGTGCGGTGGGAGAGCATCCCGAAGCCTGCGAATCGTTGGGAATCAATGTGTATCTGGTACGCTATATCTGCGTGATCTTATCCGGCTTTATGGCGGGTCTGGGAGGAGCCTTTGTTACCCTGGCCACTATTAATCAGTTCAGGCCCAGTGTCATCGTGGGTCAGGGCTTTATTGCCATTGCAGCCGTAATTTTCGGTAAGTTTTCTCCCGGAGGCGCCATGAAGGCCTGTCTGTTGTTTGGTTTCTGCAGCGGAGTAAAATCCATTATCAGTATGTCCAATGTTATTTCACCAAACCTGATTTCCATGCTTCCGTATCTGGTAACGTTGGCGGCACTTATCCTGTTTGTGGGCAAAGGGCATACCCCTGCCGCTAACGGAAAAATTTTTGAACGGTCCAAATAAAAAAAGATAAGGAATAATATTTTTATTGAGAAAGATATAGGAGGATTAGAGATGTCAATACCTACACCACATATCGCAGCAAAAGAAGGTGATTTTGCCAAAACAGTATTAATGCCGGGAGATCCTCTGCGGGCAAAATACATTGCAGAGACCTATCTGGAGAATCCCAGGCAGGTTACTTCCGTGAGAAATATGTTGGGATTTACCGGAACCTACAAGGGAAAAGAGATATCCGTGATGGGAGGGGGAATGGGAATGCCCTCTATAGGGATATATTCCTATGAGCTGTTCAATTTTTATGGAGTCGATCAGATTATCCGAATCGGTTCTGCCGGTGCGCTTCAGGATGAGGTAAGGGTCATGAATGTGATCGTTGGAATGGGAGCCTGTACGGATTCCCGTTTTGCTGATCAATATGGCCTTCCGGGAACCTATGCACCCATTGCGGATTATGGGTTGTTAAGAAAGGCTGTAGATGTGGCAGAAAGCCAGGGAACAAAGATAGTTGTAGGAAATATACTCTCTTCGGATGTTTTCTATAATGCCAATAAAAATGTCAATGATTTATGGAGAAGTATGGGAGTACTGGCTGTAGAGATGGAGGCGGCAGCACTCTATATGAATGCAGCAAAGGCCGGAAAGAAAGCCCTTTGTATCCTTACTGTCTCCGATCATCTTTATCGCAATGAGGCTTTAAGTGCCGAAGAACGTCAGCTGGGCTTTGGTAAAATGATGGAAATTGCATTGGAGCTGGCATAAGGAGGGAAGGATGAATAAAAAAGAAATTGTAAAGCATGTGGATCATACCCTGCTGACACAGACAGCTACCTGGGAGGAAATCAGACAGATTTGTGATGATGCTGTTTCCTATGGAACGGCAAGTATATGTATTCCTCCAAGCTTTGTGAAGCAGGCGAAGGAATATGTAAAGGATAAGATGACAGTCTGCACCGTAATCGGCTTTCCCAACGGCTATACGACTACAGCGGTAAAGGAATTTGAGACGAAGGATGCTCTGGAAAATGGTGCCGAGGAAATTGATATGGTCATCAATATCGGATGGCTGAAGGATAAAAAATATGATTTGATAGAGGAAGAAATCCGCCGGTTAAAGAAAGTATGTGGGGATAAACGGTTAAAGGTAATTATTGAAACCTGTCTGCTGAATGATGAGGAGAAGATAAAAATGTGTGAGCTTGTAACAGCAGCAGGTGCGGATTATATCAAAACCTCAACGGGATTTTCCACTGCCGGAGCAACCTTTAAGGATATTGAGCTTTTTGCTGCTCATATTGGTTCTCAGGTAAAAATCAAGGCAGCAGGAGGAATCTCTTCCCTGGAGGATGCGGTAAAATTTCTTGAGCTGGGGGCAGATCGACTGGGAACCAGCCGGATAATCAAATTAATGAAGAATGAGGAAACTGAGGGATATTAAACTGGATGTTAGAAAGGTAATCGGTGTTATGCCAAAATTTAAGCGTATATTTGTTATTGTAGTAGATTCTCTGGGAGTAGGGGAAATGCCGGATTCTGCAGATTTCGGGGATGTGGGAGTAAACACACTGGGGCATATTTCCCAGGCGGCAGAAAGCTTTACTATTCCCAATTTACAGAAGCTGGGGATGGCTAATATTATTCCCTTAAAGCAGGTGGAGGCAGTAGATAAGCCGCTGGGTTATTATACAAAACTACTGGAGAAAAGCAGGGGAAAGGATACCATGACCGGTCACTGGGAGATGATGGGACTGGAGGTTACCACTCCTTTTCAGACCTTTACCGATACCGGATTTCCGCCGGAGCTGATCAGGGAGCTGGAAAAAAGAACGGGCAGAACCGTAATTGGCAATAAGAGTGCCAGCGGAACTGAAATTTTAGATGAGCTGGCAGAGGAAGAAATAGCTACGGGCCATATGATTGTCTATACCTCCGCGGATTCTGTTTTGCAGATTTGCGGAAATGAAGAAACCTTTGGCCTTGAAGAGCTGTACCGCTGCTGTGAAATTGCCAGAGAAATTACCATGAAGGACGAATGGAAGGTTGGACGTGTCATTGCCAGACCCTATGTGGGGAAGAAAAAAGGGGAGTTTAAGCGTACCAGCAACCGACATGATTATGCCTTGAAGCCTTATGGAAAAACAGCATTGGATGCCCTGAAGGAGAAGGGTTTTGACGTGATTTCCGTAGGAAAAATCAAGGATATTTTTGATGGAGAGGGAATTACCGAGGCATATAAATCTCAGTCCTCCGTACATGGAATGGAGCAGACTATCGATATTGCCCAAAAAGAGTTTACCGGACTTTGCTTCGTCAATCTGGTGGATTTTGATGCTCTTTGGGGGCACAGAAGAAACCCTGAAGGCTACGCAAAAGAGATTGAAAAGTTTGACGAAAAGCTGGGAGCTTTTTTGGAAGCCCTGAGGGAGGATGATCTATTGATTATCAGTGCGGATCACGGTAATGATCCTACCTATACCGGAACCGACCATACCAGAGAGAAGGTTCCTTTTCTGGCGTATTCCAAATCCTTTAAGGGAAGCGGCCGGCTGCCGGAAGCGGAGAGCTTTGCGGTTATTGGAGCCACAGTTGCCCATAACTTTGGAGTGGACATGCCGGAAGGAACCATCGGAACCTCCCTGCTAGATAAGTTGAACTAGAGGAAATTTTTTGATGAAAAGAAGAATCATGCTGGCAGCCCTATATGGTTTATTGATTCTGGGCCTGGCTGCCTGTGGAAAAAATACAGGTGCTGACACTGAGGTGAAAAGCAGTTTGCCCATGGAAACCATGGTGGATGAGACAGCTGGGGAGGAAGCAGAGGGATTAATCGTTGAATTGACCTATGATGTGCCGGAGGGCTTCATTTTGGATGAGGAAAATTCCGGCAATGGAGCATTGCTCTATCACAGTGAAAAGGAGAACGAATATTCCAATCTAAATTCCTTTAGTATGGAGAATGATGGTTCCTTTGAAAGAGTCACGAATGAAAATTTTACGGCTCAGCTGGAGGAACAGATGGAGGCCATGTGGGAAACAGAGCTGACCCTGACGCTGCTTGAACAGAAGGAATATGAAATTGACGGACGTCGGGCATTTATGCACAGCTATGAATATGAAGAAGACGGAATAAAATATACACAGACCCAGTGTATTATTGAGGATGGGGAGCAGCTTCATTTTATTACGTTTACCATAATCAATGATGAGCCTTATGCAGATGCTTTTGCTGCCACTTTGGATTCGGTAAGATTTGAATAGAAATAATGAAAAATGGAACTGTTTTGAGCCTGCAGATTGAGGCGCAGCAGAAGTACGCTGGGAGAAAGAATAATAAATTGATAAGGGGCTGTCCGTTAATACCGGAATGCAGTTTTTCTGCATAGGTAACGGAAGCCCCCTTTATCTTTGCCAAAAGGATTAAAAGATTTTTGTGGTCCACTGGCTACAGTCTAAAACTCTGGTAGCCCAGCTCTCATAAAACTCCGGTTCATGGCAGACCATAAGAATACTTCCCTTGTAAGCCTTAAGAGCCCGGTTCAGCTCATCCTTGGCATCCACATCCAGATGATTGGTGGGTTCATCCAGAAGCAGTACGTTGCTTTCCCGATTGATCAGCTTACATAATCTTACCTTAGCCTGCTCACCTCCGCTTAGTACCTTGACCCTGCTTTCAATATGCTTGGTGGTAAGTCCGCATTTTGCCAGGGCGGAACGTACTTCGTACTGAGTAAAGCCGGGAAATTCCTGCCAGATTTCTTCCAGACAGGTGGTTTCTATTCCTCCCGCCATTTCCTGTTCAAAATAGCCTACATGAATATACGGATCCAGTTCCACACTGCCTGATAAAGCAGGGATAAGACCCAGGATAGATTTTAGCAGAGTGGTTTTTCCTATACCGTTGGAACCGATCAGGGCAATCTTCTCTCCCCGCTCCATTTCCAGATTCAGGGGAGTGGAGAGGGGTTCATCATATCCGATAACCAGATTCTTTGTCTGAAAAATATATCTTCCGGGAGTTCGGGCTTCCTTAAATCGAAATTCCGGCTTTGGTGTTTCTCCGGCCAGCTCAATGACCTCCATCTTGTCCAGCTTCTTCTGGCGGGACATGGCCATATTCCGGGTAGCTACCCTGGCTTTATTTCTGGCTACAAAATCCTTTAAATCTGCAATCTCCTTCTGCTGCCTGTTATAGGCGGCCTCCAGCTGGGCTTTTTTCATGGCATAGACTTCCTGGAATTTATCATAATCTCCCACATAGCGGTTCAACTCCTGATTATCCATATGATAAATTAAATTGATTACGCTGTTTAAAAAAGGAATATCATGGGAAATCAGAATAAAGGCATTTTCGTAATCGGTCAGATAGCGTTTTAGCCATTCAATATGCTCTGCATCCAGATGGTTGGTAGGCTCATCTAAAAGAAGAATGTCCGGCTTTTCCAAAAGCAGTTTTCCCAGCAGAACCCTGGTTCGTTGGCCACCGCTTAATTCGGTGACATCCCTGTCCAGGCCGATGTCAGAAAGACCCAAAGCCCGGCCTACTTCCTCCACCTTGGAATCAATAAGATAAAAATCGTGAACGGTTAGTAAATCCTGAATCGTCCCCAGCTCATTCATATAAGCCTCCAGTTCATTTTCGGAAGCTTCTCCCATTTTTTCGCAGATTGTATTCATCTGTGTTTCCAGCTCAAATAGAAAGTCGAAGGCAGAAGCCAGTACATCCCGAATGGTCATTCCCGGCTTCAGAACCGTATGCTGATCCAAGTAACCCACACGAACATTTTTTGCCCACTCTACCTTTCCTTCCTCAGGCATAAGCTTTCCGGTGATGATATTCATAAAGGTGGATTTACCTTCTCCGTTGGCACCAACAAGCCCGATATGTTCACCCTTCAACAGGCGAAAAGAAACATCATTAAAAATAGCCCTGTCCCCAAAACCGTGGGTCAGGTGCTCCACATTCAATATACTCATTGTTTTTCTCCATTCTAAAGTGGCATAGCACTTTATTTCTCTGATTTTTCCTTCATATCAAAGGCTATCATAGCACAGGAGCGGCAAGAGGGCAAAAGTTTTCTATTTATTCGGAAAGTACCACTTTATACTGGACAGAAAAAAATTGAGAAAAATGCTGATTTTATCATTGGCAAGACAGAATATATATGTTATATTGATAAAAAGCAAATTTTCTTTAGTTGAATCTAAGAAAACCAGGGTTCAAAAATCATGGTTTTGAAAAGGCCATTGAAATGCTGAAGGATGGCCTTTCCTGTGAAAAGACCAGTAAATATTCCGGACTTACTGTTAGAGAAATTAAACTTCTTCAAAAGGAATTATTTTGATTGAGATAAGTCTGATTGGGTATATTAAAAGAGAGATAAAAAGAAAAGGGTAATTATTCTTACCATTAGAGAAGGATTGGAGTAAGATAATTATCTTTTTTAGTTGCTGTCTCAAATGGAATCTTCCTTGTATTTTTATATTGGCTATGATACACTAAATAAGATTAAGAGTGGGTTACTATACACAAAATATAGATAGGTGTTGAGGTGCTGTTTTGGATAAGCAGGAATATAAACTGAAAGCAGAAGAGATAAAAACATTAATTTCCAGAAGAGAGTTTAAGAAGGCAGTTAAGATTGCAGATGAAATTGATTGGACCAGGGTACGCAGCGTGGCCATGCTGTGTACGGTCAGCGATTTATATAAGGTGAACCGCCGTTATAAGGAGAGTAAGGAGCTGTTGCTGATGGCCTATGAACGCCATCCCGGCGGACGAATGATTGTTTATTCTCTCTGTGAGCTCTGCATTAAAATGGGAGAAGTGGTACAGGCTGTTGAATATTATAAGGAATTTGTACAGCTGGCACCTATGGATAACGGGAAGTATATTTTGCAGTACAAGCTTTATGAAGCACAGGAGGTAAGCTTGGAAGAACGTATTGCCGTGCTGGAGGAGCTGAAGAAGCGTGACTACCGGGAGAAATGGGGATACGAGCTGGCTTATCTCTATCACCGTATCGGTTTGACGACGAAGTGTGTGGAAGAATGTAATCAGCTGATTTTATGGTTCAGTGAAGGCCGCTATGTAAAAAAGGCTATGGAGCTAAAGATGCTTCATGAGCCGTTAAGTCCTGCCCAGCAGGCCAGCTATGAGCATCTTATGGGCGGGAAAAAGGTCGTTGAAAGCGAACCGATACAGACTGAGACTGAAATCAGGAAAAAAGAAGATGAACTGGATATCCAGGTTCAGCCCATGAAGCTTGGACAGTATGATACCATCAACCTGCAGAAGGCTCTGGCAGAAAGCATGAAGGAGGTTTTAAGTCCCCAGGATTCCGCTCAGGATGTGGAGGAAGCGGTGCCTGCTCAATTCGGACTTCAGCAGGAACCGTCTGCAAAGCAGGAAGAAGAAGCGGTTTTGGGAACGGTAACCAGTCAGATTATGGCTCCCATGTTTGAGACCGGTGACTATACGGGAAACATGGAAGAGGTTTTCTTTGAAGACAAAACGGCAGAAATGGCAGTAGAGCTTAAGCCGGCAGAAGATAGAATAAAAGAAATCGCTATTCCTACGGTTTCTGCTGTGGAAGACAAAAAACGAGAAGAGACTTCCACAGGGGGAGAGGCAACGAAGGAGCTTCCTTCCATAAAGGAGATTATGAAACGTCCTCTGATAGAGCCTGTGCAGGAAGAGGTTCCTGCCCGTATGGCAGGCTTTCTTTCACAGGAGTATGATGGACAGATTAGTCTTGTAGTGCCTCAGGAAGCCCAGGTGGAAAAACAGATTACCGGGCAGATGAATATTGAAGATGTGCTGGTGGAATGGGAAAAGACGAAAAAAGAATATGAAGAAAAGAGAAAGGCAGAGCTGACCCAGAAGGTGCTTGCCCAGACCGGAAGCATGTTCAGTAATTTTGAAGCAAAGGTGAGAGACGGTATTTTGGAACAGCTGGAAGTAGAGGCAGATATTCAGAAGGAAGCTCTTCCTGAGGTAGAGGAGCTGGAGGAAATCACCGAGGAGCCTTTGGAAGCAGAGGAATCGGAGGAGAGCATCGGGGAGCCCTCGGAAGCAGAGGAGCTGGAGGAAATCATCGAGGAGCCTTCGGAAGCAGAGGAGCTGGAGGAAATCATCGAGGAGCCTTCGGAAGCAGAGGAGCTGGAGGAAATCATCGAGGAGCCTCCTAAGATAGAGGAACCGAAGGAAACTGCAAAAGAGACTGCAGAAGCAGATACGGAAGAAGAGGAAGAAACTTCGGCTGAGGAATCGAAAAAGGAAACAGAAGAGAGCAAGGAAGAGGAACAGGATAATATTCGTGAGCTGACGGAAGAAGAAAGAACACTTTTTGGTCCTTTTATTCAGACCAGGGGCGGGAGAAAGCGGTTCATGAAAGCCCTGGATCAAATCAGCCTTGCTGCCTACACGGGTAATGTGATCATTGCCGGAGAAGCAGCTTCGGGAACGGTGAAGCTGGCAAAGAATATCATTAAGGATATTCAAATGACGGACTCCAATTTCTCAGGGGTGGTAGCAAAAGTTTCAGGGGCCTCATTAAACAGCAATAATATCGATGCCACAATAGCAAAACTGAACAACGGTGGTCTGATTATTGAGAAGGCTAGCGAGATGAACAGTCAGGCAGTGGCGAAGCTTCTAAAGGCATTAAACCAGGAACAAACCGGAATTGTAGTCATTATAGAGGATAATAAGAAGGCCATGAAAAGAATGCTGGCCGCCTATCCTGCCATGGACTCCTTCTTTAATGCCCGGATAGAGCTTGAGGAACTGAATAATGCTGCACTTGCGGCATATGGGAAGCAGTATGCTTATCATATGGAATATGCCATTGATGATTTGGGAATGCTGGCTCTTCAGACCCAGATTGAGGACAGACAGACCAATGATCATATTGTTACCGTAGCAGAGGTAAGAGAATTGGTAGATGGAGCGATTGCCCATGCAGATAAAAAGAATCTGCCCCATTTTTTCGATCTGCTTCTGGGTAAGCGTTATGATAAAGAAGATATGATTATTTTGAGGGAAAAAGATTTCATATAAAACAGACGGGGGTTAATTATGGCAGCAAAAGCAGGAAAAGGCAAGCGGGAGCAGATTTTCATTTCCAGAGATGACGAGTATTTATTTGCACAGGGGACACATTACGATATTTATAAAAAGCTGGGAGCCCACGTATCCAGGGAAAGAGGAGAGGACGGAATGTATTTTGCCGTCTGGGCTCCCCATGCCGGGCAGGTACATGTTATCGGTACCTTTAATGATTGGAATGAGACCAGTCATGAGCTTCGCCGTCTGGGTCCGGGAGGTATTTTCGCAGGATTCTTTCCCGGCGTGGGAACCGGGGAATTGTATAAATACCTGATCACCACACCGGAGGGAGACAAGCTTTATAAAGCAGATCCCTTCGCCAATGAAGCAGAGCTTCGTCCCGGTACTGCATCGAAGACCACGGATATTTCCCGGTTTAAGTGGACAGACGATGTCTGGATGGCAGCAAGAGATAAAAAGGATATGAACAAAGAGCCTCTGGCTATTTACGAATGCCATATCGGTTCCTGGATGAAGCATCCTGATGGAAGTGACGGCTTTTACAATTATCGGGAATTTGCGGATCGGATTGTGGAATATCTGCAGAAAATGCAGTACACCCATATTGAGCTTATGGGTATTGCAGAACATCCCTTTGATGGCTCCTGGGGGTATCAGGTTACAGGCTATTATGCACCTACCTCCCGCTATGGCAGCCCTGAAGATTTTATGTATCTGATCAATACGCTGCACCGGAATAAGGTCGGTGTAATTTTGGACTGGGTACCGGCACATTTTCCCCGGGATGCACACGGACTTGCTGAGTTTGACGGCACCTGCCTGTTTGAGCACCCGGATAAGCGTCTGGGAGAGCATCCGGATTGGGGAACCAAGATTTTTAACTATGGAAAAAATGAAGTAAAGAATTTCCTTATTGCTAATGCACTGTTCTGGATAAAGGAGTTTCACATTGACGGACTGCGTGTAGATGCGGTGGCTTCCATGCTGTATCTGGATTATGGTAAAAGAGACGGAGAATGGGTAGCCAATAAGTATGGAGGCAATAAGAACCTGGAGGCTATCGAGTTTTTTAAGCATTTTAACTCTGTTATTCGAGGTACATATCCGGGGGTAATGACTATAGCAGAAGAATCTACGGCATGGCCTATGGTTACCGGAAAGCTGGAGGAGGACGGTCTGGGTTTCTCCTTTAAATGGAATATGGGATGGATGCACGATTTCTGTGAATATATGAAATTGGATCCATATTTTAAAAAGAATGCACATCACAACATGACCTTTGCCATGAGCTACAACAGCTCGGAGAACTATATCCTTCCCCTTTCCCATGATGAGGTGGTTCATCTGAAATGCTCTATGGTAAACAAAATGCCCGGCTATCGGTCAGATAAGTATGCCAATCTCCGTGCAGGATATACCTTTATGTTTGGCCATGCAGGCAAGAAGCTTCTGTTTATGGGACAGGAGTTTGGGCAGGAAAGAGAGTGGAGTGAAGCCAGAGAGCTGGACTGGTTCTTATTGGAAGAGCCGTTGAACAAAGGGATGCAGGAGTATGTAAAAGAGCTTTTAGAGCTTTACCGCTCTAATCCTGCCATGTACGAAATCGATAATGACTGGGGCGGTTTTGAGTGGGTCAACTGTAATGACAGCGATCACAGCGTTTACAGCTTTATCCGTAAAAGTGCAGATGGGAAGAAGCAGCTGCTGTTCGTCATGAATATGACTCCTATGGAGTGGGAGGATTATCGTATTGGTGTACCCGGAAGAAAAAAATGTAAGCTGCTGTTAAACAGTGATGACCTCCGTTTTGGCGGTAACGGGGCAAAAATTCCTCGGGAAATTGTGCCGAGTAAAAAGGCCTGTGATGACAGAGCTTACTCCATCAGCTTTACCCTGCCTCCTTTTACGGCAACAGTATTTCAACTGTAAAGGTTAAGTTTCAAGTTAAAAGAGCCGAAATAGAGAGTGAATGTAAGCAAAAGATCAGAGTGCTTGTGTTCACTCTTTTTTTATACCTTATGGAGAGAAAACAGGACAGATGAAGATAAGCTTTGATTGGAATGAACAAAAAAGAGAAGCGGGAGCTGCTGTAAGAAGGCAGGAAAACACCATCATAAAAGCCGGAGGAAGCCGGGCAGGTGTTTCCCCATATAATCAAACGATATTAGACATTTCCGGTAAAGTTACGGATAACTTTAGCTTTGGGAACCAGGGAGGGTTTAACCAGAAGGTTATACAGGAAGTGGGAGTAGAGCAGTACATGCTCCTGCAGCGAAACTTTAACGTGGTAATGTCTAATTCTATGTCCGGGAAAGATTTTATGGCAATGGACAAGGAAGGCTTTGATGTATACAGTATGGAGCCGGAGGAAGCCGTAACGATTTTGGACAAGATTAAAGCAGTCCTGGCACAGTCAGGAACAGAAATCACCGGATACAATGACAGTCTTTCCCAGGAGGATTTGGAGCAGATTACGGGAAGTAGGGCTTATGCAAATAAAATAGCCAGGGCATTGGAGCAGGCAGATGCACCGGTTACGGAAGAGAATATTCGACAGATTGAAGAAGTGGTTGCCCAGGCACAGTCCCTGGAAAGGCCCGGAGAGGGAAATATGGCCTACCTGGCAGCAAACGGCCTGGAGCTTACTTTATCCAATCTCTATAAAGCAGGCTATAGCAGCATGAATGTATCCGTTGCCGGAAATATGGCAGGCTATGCAACCGGAAGCTATACCAGACAGGGAGAAAATACTCAGGATATTCGCCGAACCCAGGTAAGCAAAGAAGAGCTTTCTGGACTGGAGGAACAGCTGAAGGAAAGAATCAAAGACAGCGGACTTGAGCCGAAGGAGGATAAGCTGAATGCGGCAAAATGGCTGATGGAGAAAGGACTTCCCATCGACCGGGAGAATCTGGAGCTAGTGAAAGAAGTACAGGATATGCAATTCCCTTTGGATGAGGAGATGATTATCCAAAGAGCAGCCCAGGCACTGGCACAGGGAAAGAGTCCCCGCGACATTTCCCTGACAGAGAATATGGGCAGTATATATGCACAGGCAACGGAAATCTGTGAACGATATCAACGCCTGCCTCTTAAGGCAGCTGACTATGCCTCTGTCAAAGAGCTACCGTTAACTCTGGAAAATATGGAAGGCTATTATGAGGACAAGGGCAATTATCCACAGCAGATTCAGGCCAGAAAAACCTTGGAAGAAATCCGACTGAAAATGACTGTAGAAGCCAATCTGAAGCTTTTGCAATCCGGCTTTTCCATCGATACCGCACCTATGGAGGAATTAATTACCAGATTGGATGAAGCTGCCAGACAATGGGAACAGAGTCTTTTTGGTGATACGGCTTCTGCCGGAAAAGGCCAGCTCTATCTGGAAACCCTGAATCAGCTGGAAGAGCTTCCCCGCATGCCGGTGGATTTGGTGGGAAGGATTCCCTCTATGGAAAGTCCCACACTAAGGCAGTTGGGAGAGGAAGGCAGACTTTTACAGAGCCGCTATCATGCAGCCAGAGAGGAGTATGAAACGCTGATGACCGCTCCCAGAAGGGATATGGGAGACAGCATTCATAAAGCCTTTCAGAATGTGGATAATCTATTAGAGGACATGGCTTTGGAGACAACAGAAGAAAACCGAAGGGCAATTCGTATACTGGGTTATAACAGTATGGAAATCACCCGGGAGAACTTTTTGAAGGTTCAGGCAGCAGACAGACAGGTTCAGGAGGTTATTGAAGGAATGAAGCCCGGACTTACACTGGAGATGATTCGCCAGGGTAAGAATCCCATGGAAATGACCCTTGATGAGCTGCAGGACTATATTCATGCAAAGGATGCCGAATTTGGGCAGGATACTTCCAAATACAGCAGCTTCCTGTATAAGCTGGAGAAACAGGGAAACATCAGTGAGGATGAGCGTAAGGCCTATATCGGAATTTATCGTCTTTTCCGCCAGATTGAAAAGTCGGATGGGGCAGTGATCGGAAGCCTGGTTTCTCAGGGAGCGGATTTAAATTTATCCAATCTGCTGTCGGCAGTCAGAAGCAGGAAGGCAAGACCTACCGATATTCGGATAGATGATACGGTTGGGACCTTAAAGGAGCTTAAGACAACAGGAACCTCCATTTCTTCCCAGATTGAAGAGGGCTTTGCGGCAATCCGGCAGCAGCTGGGAAATGAAAAAAGTCTTGAGCAGCTTGCCCGGGAAATGGAAAGAATTGCGGAGGACAAACAGCTGGGAGAACAGCTGGTACAGGAGAATCTGGAAGAAATTCGACAGATTCTGGATAAGAATGCAGCAGAGGCAGATTATCTGAAGGCTTATCATCAGCCGGTTACCATAGATAATCTTCAAAGTGCAGGAGTGCTTAATGAAGAGAGGGGAAAAACCTTTGGCAGAATCCGAACCCTGGAAGAGAAGTTTCTTGCAGACCAGGATGGCAGGAAGAGACAGCCGGAATTTTTGGAGAAAGCTGAGCGCTTTATTGAACAGCTGGATCAGCCGGAGGAAAGAGATGAGGCCTATGAAGCTATAATTGAAGAAGCCGGACAGGTTTTGGAAAATGCGGTTTCCCACACAGAAAACGAGATGACCTATGTGGATCTTAAGGGTATCCAGCAGCTTTATAAGCAGCTGCATCTGGCTTCCGATTTGGCCCGGGAAGAAAATTATGAAATTCCTGTACAGATTGGTGAAGAGCTTACCTCCATCAATTTGAAGATTATCCACCGGGCAGAAGCCTTAGGTGAGGTAAAGATTACCTTAAATACGGAAGCCTTGGGAAAGGTGGAGGCACGGTTTAAGGTATCCGCAAATTTCCTGGAGGGCTCCGTCTTAACGCAATATATGGATAAAAAGAATGTCCTTCAGGGACAGGAATCCCTCCTTACCGATGCCATTAACGAAGCTCTGGAGGGAACTGAAATTCAGATGAAGGGTATTCTCTTCGGAGAGAATAAAAATTTGAATATCAATTTACCGGAAACAGGAGAAGAGACTGTAAATCCCGATACGGCACTTTTGTATCGCATAGCAAAAGAATTTATTGCTTTTATCAGAAAAGCATAAAAGTCCCCATAAGAAAGGAAAAAAATATGAGAATCAATTATAATGTAACCGCACAGCTTACCAATAATTCCTTACAGCGGAATTCCTCCAAATTATCCAAGGCAATGGAGCGCCTGTCCTCCGGCTATAAGATTAATCATGCAAAGGATAATCCTTCGGGACTTGCCATGTCCAGAAGAATGAATGCACAGATCAGAGGACTGGATACTGCCGGGGATAATACAACCAGCGGTATTTCCGTAATCGAAATTGCAGACGGAGCCATGTCGGAGCTTCATGAAATTCTTCAGAGAATGAATGAGCTGTCTGTAAAATCTGCTCATGGAGTGCTTTCTGATGATGACCGGAAGATGGTGGATGACGAATTTCAGGCATTAAAGGAAGAGTGCCAGAGAATTGCCGACACAACTCAGTATAACGGAAAGAATCTGTTGGACGGAACCTTCGATATGAAGGGCTATACCAATCAAAACGAGATAAAGGTGGACTATTATGATGCCAGGGTTCCCGTGGGAGTGTATGAAATGAAAATTGATCCTGATTGGGATCTGCAGACGGGAGAGCTTACCGATGCTACAAAGGTAACAGTAAAAGATCCCAGCGGTACGGATATCAGTGCTCAGCTTAAGGTAAGCGTAAAGGATAATGAGATTACCCTTACCGGCGCCCAGGATTTTGAAATCCGCCTGACAGTGGATACGGGAGTTAATGCTCCTATGGATGTAAATGTGGACATTACCGGTATGGGCTCAATGACCCTGCAGGTGGGCTCCAATGAAGGTCAGAGTCTGGAGGTGAAGATTCCGGCCATGAATACAAAGAATATGGGAATTGAAAAATCAGATGTGCTGACCCAGGATAATGCAGGGGATGCCATTAATGATGTGGCCTTTGCCATTAAGTTTGTCTCTTCTGCAAGAAGCTCTCTTGGAGCATACCAGAATCGTCTGGAGCATACCATGAATAATCTGGAGGTGGCAGAGGAGAATATGACAGCAGCTTATTCCAGAATAATGGATACGGATATGGCAGAAGAAATGACTCTGTACAGTACCTATCAGGTAATCGACCAGGCGGCTACCTCCATGCTGGCCCAGGCAAATGAGAGACCGGCAACCGTGTTGCAGCTATTACAGTAAAGAGGATTAAAGGATGACCAGGGAAAAAAAGCAGGAATTTACGCTGAAAATTACACAGGCAAATAAAACAGGACTGATTGTCATTTTATATGATATGGTACTTACTTTTCTTGAGGATGCCTGTGAAGCCTTTGATGCAGGGAATGGAACAGAGTACAAAAACAGCATCAGAAAAGCGGGGGATTGCCTGGATGAGCTGATAGCCTCTCTGGATTTAAGCTATGAGCTGGGACTTACCCTGCACAGCCTTTATTATTTCTATAAAAGGCAGCTGTCCAGTGCAGCAATTCGAGAGGATAAGGAATTGCTGGAACCTGTGATAAAAATGATAAAAGAGCTGAAGCAGTCCTATGAAATTCTGGCTTCACAGGATACCTCGGCTCCCCTTATGGAAAACACACAGACGGTGTATGCAGGCCTGACCTATGGGAAGGGAAGCCTGAATGTGGATTTATCCGACCAAAGCACTAACCGCGGTTTCCGAATTTGATAACAGAACCTCCTCTTCAGGCAGCGGATTTAAGGCCGCTGCCTGATTTAATAAGTATCGGTAGCGCTTCATAATTGAGTTCACTTCGTAGATATAGCAGTCGATCAAGTCAGGATCGGTTACATAGTCAAATCCCAGATAAGCTGTTTCCAGTTCATATCTCGTTTTTTCCAAATCCTCCAGAATAGATTCCCTCAGAGTTTTTGGACGTTCTTCAAAAACGGGGCAGGAAGACTGATGGAAATGAAATTTCATAGAGATTTTCCTCCTTATTCCTTTTAGAAAAAGTATAGTCATATACAGGAAAAAATATACATATTATAATTTGTAACTGTTCAAGGCCTTACAAAATTTCATAAAACAGGAGGGAGAATGGAAAAATACCAGGGTGCTTTTTTAATTGTGGGAGTGTGTGCTGTTATTCTGCTCCTTCTGGCAGTCAAGCGTCATTCCCGGATTATTTTAAATTTAGTATATCGAGGTGTGGGAGGGACAATTTTAATTTTTTTCATTAATCAGCTGCTGCTTATTTTAGGTTTCTCCATTTCCGTGGGAATAAATCCGGGAACTGTTTTGACAAGTACAATCCTTGGATTTCCGGGGGTTATCCTGCTTTTTGGCATTAAATTTTATGGGCTGTTGTAAAAAAGTAACAAAGTTTATTTTTTTACAAAACAGCTATGGACAAGACAATCATTTGGGTTTATACTCACAGTCACAAGTAAATCATTCTCAGCCCATGAATGTGATTTGGGCATCTGAAGAAATTTCTTTATTCTTTGGGTCAAGCTGTCTTGATCCGACTTTCGGAATTGTTCGGTCATTTACCGAAATCATCCGATATACCAACAATCCAACAGTTTAATAATCAGATGAATCCGGGAATAACAGAGAGAATCTGTATCTGCTGAAAGAGGGTGAATTATTGTCGATTCTTACCGTTTTTTTGTTTCTTGCTGCCGTCTGGGATGTAAAAAAGAAGAAGATTCCCAATCTTCTCATTACCGGTGGCTTTCTCATTGGACTGGGAAGAATGCTGGGTATAGGGAATATAGCAATTATTTTTGATTATCTTCCGGGAATACTCCTGCCTGTCTTAATCTGTTTCCCCTTGTTTCTTACCGGAACCTTGGGTGCCGGTGATATCAAACTGTTTTCTCTTATGGGCTGCTATCTGCTGCCGGAGGATGTGCTGAACTGTATGTGGGTCAGCTTCCTTGTGGCAGGAATTGCTTCCCTGTATCGACTGCTTAGAAAAAGGTGCTTTGGACAGCGGATGCAATATGCCGGAACATATTTGATCAGCTGCCTCATAAGCGGCAGTCTCAAAAGCTATTATCCAGAAGGCAGGGAAGGGGAAAGGCTGAAAGAGGATAGCAGTATTTCCTTTGGCCTTCCCATATTTATTGCAGCCTTATTCGTTATAGGAGGTAAGTGATCATGAATCATATTCTTGCAGTTTGCGACAGTGAAGCAGGGTATGCCTGCGGACTGACTGATTATCTGAATACCAGAAAGGGCTTTCCTTTTGAGGTTCAGATGTTTACTTCTACTGAAAATTTATATGATTTTGCCTGTACCCATTCTTTATCCCTGGCATTAATTGCGGGAAAGGATTATCGGAAAATGAAAAAAAGGCCTCCTGTGAATCATTTGATCCTTCTTCGGGATGAAAAAAAAGATTGGAAAATGCAAGAAAAAAGCCTATGGAAATACCAATCCTGTGAAAAGCTGACCAGAGAATTATTGGACTGGATAGCAGATGAGGAAATTCTGGGAAGGCCAATGGCAGATGGAAAGGAAATGAAGCTGGTAGGAATCTATTCTCCTGTGGGCAGATGTCTGAAGACCTCCTTTTCTTTTGTACTGGGACAGCTTCTGGGTAAAAAGCATAAGGTACTGTATATAAATCTGGAGTCCTACTCAGGTCTGGGGAAATTATTGAAAAAGGATTTTGTGACAGATATGTCAGAGCTAATGTACTATATGCAGAATACACCGGATAAATTTGCCTATCGCTTGGGCAGTATGGTGGAAAAAGCCGGGAGTCTGGATATTCTTCCGCCCTTTGGCTCCTATCTGGATTTTGTTTCGGTAGGTAAAGAGGAGTGGATTCAGCTGCTGAAGGAAATTGAACGGGGAAGTGATTATGAGTATGTCCTTCTGGATTTATCCGATGCAATACAGGGACTTTTTGACCTGCTCAGACTGTGTAATCTTATTTATACCCTGGACAGGGAGGATGGAGTGGCTATGGCAAAAATCGAACAGTATAAGGAGATTCTCAAGAAAAGCAGTTATGAGGATATCTGGAAAAAAACCAGGCAATGCAGTATACCCCGGATTATGAATTTACCCACGGATTTAATGCAGCTTACGTTTACCGAGCTGGCGGAATTTGTCAGGGAAAGGATGGAAAAGGATTTTAGTCATGGATAAAAAAAGCTTTGTGAGAAATCTCAGAGAGGAAATTATGAAGGATCTGGCCTTTGGAGAAGAACTCAGTGATGAACAGGTTCAGGAGCTGATCAGCAGATATTTACTCAGAAAAGAAGAAGCCAGGGGATTTTCCTTACAGGAAAGAACGCAGATGGGAAGAGAAATCTTTTATTCCCTAAGAAGGCTGGATGTTTTACAGGAGCTTCTGGAGAATGAAGGAATCACGGAAATTATGGTAAATGGCCCTACTCATATTTTTGTGGAACAGGAAGGAAGGGTAAAACGGCTTCCCCTGGCCTTTGAATCCGGAGAAAAGCTGCTGCAGGTCATTCAGCAGATTACAGCCGGCTGTAACCGGACGGTAAATGAAGCTTCCCCCATTGTGGATGCCAGGCTTCCGGGAGGCTCCAGAGTCAATGTGGTTCTTTACCCCATCGCCCTAAATGGCCCGATTTTAACCATCCGACGATTTTCGGATACGCCCTTAACCATGGAGAAGCTAAGGGAATGGGGAGCAATCAGCCGGGAAGCCATCAGCTTTTTAATCAAGGCAGTAAAGGCCCGTTACAATATTCTGGTCAGCGGAGGAACGGGAAGCGGGAAAACCACCTTTTTAAATGCACTATCCCAATATATACCGGTAGACGAAAGAGTAATTACCATTGAGGACAGTGCAGAGCTTCAGCTTTGGTCAGTGGAAAATCTCATTCGTATGGAGACCAGAAATGCCAATCTGGAGGGAGGAAAGGTGATTACTATCCGGGACTTGATTAAGGCAAGTTTGAGAATGAGGCCGGACAGGATAATCGTAGGAGAGGTTCGGGGAGCAGAGGCTCTGGATATGATCGGCAGTGCCATGAACTGCGGTCATGACGGGAGCATGTCTACGGCCCATGCCAATAGCGCATCAGATATGCTGATTCGCCTGGAAACCATGATTTTAATGGCAGTGGAGCTTCCGGTGGGAGCTATCCGCAGGCAAATTGCTTCGGGAATCGATCTGGTGATTCATTTGGGAAGACTCAGGGATAAAAGCAGGAAGGTTTTGGAAATCACAGAAATCATTGGAATAAAGGATGAGGAAATTCTCTTGAATCCCCTGTTTCGTTTTCAGGAAGAGGAGGAAAGAAAAGGGGAGAAGGTTAAAGGAGGGCTGGTAAAGGTTGGAGTGCTTAGTAACCGGTATAAGATGGAAAGTGCGGGAATTGCTTACCCATAGGAAGAACAGAAAGGAGGCGACAGACTATACCGCTTCGCCCCTTACCGTGAGAGAGGAAATCGGGTGTTTTCTGGAAGGAATACTGCTTCTTGCTGCCTTTGCCTACTTCTTCTATCGAAGCATCTATGCCTTCTTTCTCTTATCTCCTTTTCTGATCGTTTATCGCAGAAAGAAAAAGAGAAGTCTCAACAAAAAGCGCAGGGAAAGGCTGGAGAAGGAGTTTCGGGAAGCCCTTCTGTGTGTCAATGTTAATCTCCAGGCAGGCTACTCGCTGGAAAACGCATTCTTGGAGGCAGGTAAAGATATGCTGAATCTTATGGGTGATTCGGCGGATATGGTAAAGGAGCTGCAGTATATCCGAAGAGGCCTGTATAATAAGCTTCCTCTGGAACAGCTCCTCTGGGATTTGGGACAAAGATGTCCGGGAGGAGAGATTGAAGAATTTTCCGAAATTTTTTCCATAGCAAAAAAGACCGGAGGAAAATGGCAGGAGGTAATGAAAAAGACCATTGATCTGATTCAGGAAAAGGCGGAAATGAAGGAGGAGATTGAAACGCTGATTCATGCCAGATATACGGAAAGCAAAATTATGTGCGTGATTCCCTTCCTGCTGTTGGCCTATATGGATTTAACCTCCCCGGGATACTTTCAGCCTCTATACCATAATCCGGCAGGAATAGGGATAATGACGGTCTGCCTTGCCTTATATGGCTTTGTGGTAAATCTGATGGAGAAAATGACGGAGATAGAGCTTTGAGTCGGCTAAAAATCTAATACAAGAAAGGAGAGTCATGGGTAAGAGACAGATAGAAAAGGAGTTTGACAGACTTTATGTAGGACAAAACCAAAAGCTTCTGGTGGAGAATTATTATAAGAAAAAGAAAAGGGATATGGGGATTATTCTACTGAGTATGCTTTTTCTTTGCGGTCTGCTTTCTTATCAACTGATAAAGGAAAGCCGCTTGAATACAGAAAACAGTATTGAGCGTAATTTATACGGGGAAGGGAAGAAAAGAATAGAACTGGAGGTAAAAAAGGGCGAAGAAGAGTGGCAGCAATTAACCCTTACCCTGGAAGAAAAGGAGTATAGTGAGGCTGAAATAGAGGAATATACGAACCTTCTTATGGAGGAGCTGGAACAGTATATTCTGGGAGAAAACAGCAGTGTGGATGAGGTGAAATCAGATTTATATCTGCCTCGGCAGATAGAAGGCTATCCCCTGTATCTGAGTTGGAAAAGCAGTAATCCACAGCTTCTGGACGGCAGCGGAAAAATTAGTTTTCAAAATCTTACCCGGACAGAAGAGCTGGTCTGCCTTACTGTGTTTATGGAGTATGGAGAATGGAAGAAAGAGCATAGCTTTTACATAAGGGTGATGGAGAAAGGAGAAGAGAGTATCTCCTTTATACAAAGACTGTCAGGAGAGATTGAAGCATTGGAAGAGGAAAGTCGCAGAGAAAAGATGTTTAATCTTCCCCAGGCTTCCGCAGGTGAAGCGCTAAGCTGGAGGTATCCCGTCAATAAAGGAATCCTGCTGCTGATTGCCTTATTACCGGTTTCTCTTATGGTTATCTGGAAGGAAAAGGACAGGCAGATACACCGTCAGGCAAGAGTAAGGGAGGACAGGCTGTTGGAGGGCTATCCTCAGCTGGTAAGCAAGCTGGTTCTTTTAATGGAAGCGGGAATGACATTGAAAGGAGCCATATATCGGGTGGTGCAGGATTATCTCAAAAAGCAGAGGACCGGTAAGGCAGAGCATTACTTATATGAGGAGCTTAAATATATCTGCCATAAGATGGATAACGGTCTGGGGGAACGGGAAGCCTATGAGCTTTTCGGAAAGCGATGTGAGCTTCCTTTGTATAAAAAGCTGTCCACGCTGTTTATTCAATATCATATAAAGGGAGATAGCGAATTTTTAGAGCATTTACGCCGGGAAAGCTGGCAGGCAAATGAAGAAGGAAAAAACCGGATAAAAAGGAAGGGAGAAGAGCTGGGAACTAAGCTTTTACTTCCCATGATGCTGATGTTGGGTATGGTTATGCTTTTAATCATCGTACCGGCATGCTTTTCCTTCCAACTTTAGAATAAAAAAATGAAAGCTGAACATGCAGCGGAAAGAGAGGAAAAATGGTAAAAGAGGTAAAAAGATTTTTAAGAGAAGAGGATGGTATGGGGACGGTTGAAATTATTCTGATTATTGTGGTTCTCATCAGTCTGGTGATTATTTTTAAGGAGCAGCTGACTTCTCTGGTAGAAAAGGTTTTTGAAAAGATTACCAGGCAAGCCACCTCAGTTTGATGAAGAGAACGCAGGGAGGATACATTACCCTTTATCTTGCACTGACCCTGGGGGTAATGCTGTCATTGATGTTTACGGTTCTTGAAGGGGTAAGAATGCAGACCATTCGCCTGGAGACTGAGGGAGTAATGGATTTGGGTCTGCATTCTGTCTTCGGAGAGTATAACCGGCAGCTTCTTGAGCAGTATGACCTGTTTTTCATTGATACCACCTATGGAGAAGGAAGTCCTTCCATAGCCTTGCTGGAAGAACATCTCCAATATTATATGAACCAGAATTTCAAAAAGGAAAAAACAGGATTCTTCTCCTTTCGGGATATCACCGGACTTCAATGTGATAATACTGCGCTGGAAGCCTATGTTATAGCCTCCGATGAAGAAGGACAGGTATTGAAGAGACAGATTGTGGACTATATGAAAGACAGGAAAGGAATAAATCTGGCACAGGATGTGGCAAAAAATCTTAATCTGCTTCAGACTTCCGAAATGGATAGCATGGAAATCAATGCACAGTGGGATCAGGCGCAAGAACAGATTGATGAGCTATTGGAGGAAAGAAGGCTGCAGCTTTCACAAGAACAGCAGGGGGAGGTTCAGGTTTCCATTGATAATCCGGCAGAGCAGGTGAGGCAGACGAGGGGAAGAGGGATTTTGGAAATGGCCCTTCCTACAGGAAAAACCGTGTCTGCGGTTACGATTCATCCCCAATACTATTTCAGCAGCCGACAACCCTTAAAGGGAAGAGGAAGTTTGAAACATGATGAGGGATTTTGGGATGAAGCTGCAGGAAGGATACTCTTACAGGAATATCTTTTTGAAAAATGCGGCTGTTATGGAAAAACACTAGATAAAGGGGTGCTGGCCTATCAATTGGAATATATCTTAAAGAGAGAAAGCCGGGATGATGAGAATCTGAGGGAGGTTTTGGAGGATATTCTGCTTCTTCGTCAGGTGGTAAATACGGCCTATATTTTTTCTGATGGGGAAAAAACGGCACAGGCAGAGGCTTTGGCAGCAGTAATCAGTACACTGGTTCTTATGCCGGAGCTGATCGAACCAGTTAAAACAACCCTTTTGTTTGCCTGGGCCTATGCAGAAAGTGTACAGGATATTTATATTTTGCTGGACGGAAATAAGATTCCCGTGCAAAAGAATGGAGCATTCTGGAATACCTCTTTACCAGAGCTGATTAATTTTACCGCTTTTTTGGACAATTACCACAGCAGTGAGCAGGGAATGGACTACCGGGATTTTTTGAAGGCATTTTTATATCTTGAGGGAGAGAAAAAGATACTGGAAGGCTTCATGGATATTTGTGAAATGGATATTCGTCTGACACCGGGAAATGAGTATTTTCAGATAGATGGCTGTCTGGAGGCCATCAGAGCAGAGGCCAATGTGACAAGCAGCTACGGCTACAGCTATGAGATTACCAGAACCTTTTATTATTGAACAGATACGTTTGGAAAAGGAGGAGAAAAACGGGATGTTCTTTTGGACAGGACAAAATACCAATCAATATGACACAAAAGCTTCTCTCCGGGTAAAGCATAAAACCGACTTTTTTTCCCCCATACATTATTTTTTTAGCTGTTCTGAAAGAACATTCTGCTTTTCTTCTTCTTTTCTGAAGGGTTCCATGACGATCGAAGCTTCTCTGGCACTTTCCTTTTTTCTTATTTTTGCGGTAAATCTTTTTTCCCTTATCTTTCTTTTTATTCAATATGGGGAAAGCCTGGAAAAATTACATCAGCAGGGAAAGGAGCTGGCAGTCTGCTCCTATGTAATGAAGGAATCAGCGAGAGGAAATGAGGAGCTGATTCGTCTGATTGACAGTGAAACCGTGGAGTCTCCCTTTCCTTTACTGGCAGCGCCAACAGCAACTTTGGAGGTACGCTGTGTGGTTAAACCCTGGACAGGCTATGATGTTGTGGGGGGACAGGAGCGGGAAAGAGAAGAGGCAATCGTTTATATGACAGATTACGGAGAGGTATATCATAGAAGCAGGAATTGTACACACCTGGCCCTTTCCATTAGAATGCTTTCCTTTTCCCAGATCCAAAATCAGCGAAACAGCTCCGGTTCCCGCTATACACCCTGTGAAATCTGTGGTGACAAAGGA
>JBJELS010000324.1:0-4827 GCA_051879275.1 Lachnospiraceae bacterium | reverse complement strand
CTCATCTTTTGGGTGCAAGGGGGGCAGAAGCCCTTTATGAGCTGTCCAACGAACAGGAGCCTCTGGCAAAGGAAATCTGTCTGGACAACCGGATTCCACCCTTTAAGTACAGTCAGTATGAAACCGGCTACTTAAAAGAGGTGCGCCATAATATTATGCTGATGGATATGCTGATGTATCATCCGGACGATATTCTGGTGAAGGTAGACCGGTCGGGCATGGCGGTTTCCTTAGAGTCCAGAATCCCCATGCTGGATAAGGATGTGGTGGAATTTGCCTGGAGACTTCCCATCCAATATAAATATCAGGAGGGAGTCAGCAAAAAAATATTACGGAATATTCTGTATCGATATGTACCGAAGGAATTGATGGATCTTCCCAAAAGAGGATTTTCCATTCCCGTTTCCCGATGGCTGAAGGAGCCGGAGCTTAGGGCCTGGGCAGAAAGTCTGTTGGATGGCAGATTAATCAGACAGCAGGGAATTTTGAATCCGGATACGGTAGACAGAATCTGGAAGGATTATATAGAGCGGGATCAGTGGAGGGTTCAGATCTGGTATATCTTAATGTTTCAGCAGTGGATGTGTGAAAGAAAATGCTAAAAAATACAATTTCGGTAATTGTCAGTATTTACAACATAAAAGAATATCTGCCCAGGGCTATTGAATCTATCCGGCAGCAGACCTATGGCGAGCTGGAGATTCTTCTGGTGGATGATGGTTCTACGGATGGAAGCGGAAAAATCTGTGATGAATATGCCGCAAGGGATGAGCGCATCCGGGTTATCCATAAAGAGAACGGTGGCCTTTCCGATGCCCGAAATGCAGGGATAGAAGAGGCTCATGGTGAATATATGGCCTTTGTGGACGGAGATGACTGGATAGATGAGGGCATGTATGAGAATATGCTTAAGGCTTTGCAAAAAAGCGGAGCAGATCTGGCAGTATGTAACTATAAAGAAGTCAGTGAGGCAGGTGTAAAGGATACCTCCACCGATGAAATAAAGGTTTGGGAAGGACGGGAAACTCTTAAGATTTTTATTGAAGAGGATGAGTCCTATCAAATTCAGAATGCTGCCTGGAATAAACTGTATACCAGGGAATTAATGGGGAATCTGCGCTTTCCCCGGGGGAAGCTGTTTGAGGACATTGTTTATACCACAAGGCTGATTGCAGCAAGTAAGAAATGCGTGTACCTGAACCGGGCCTATTATAATTATGTAACGGATCGGGGAGACAGCATCATGAACAGTAAGAAGGGGGAAAGAATCCTTACGGATCAGGTTCCTGCTTATCTGGAAAAGGGCAGTTTTTTGAAGGAGCTGGGGGAAGAGGAGCTTTATGCTGTCCATCAGTATTTTTTTCTGAAGCGTATGCTGCTTCATTACCGGGAGGCTTCCCTTAAAAAGCCGGAAGGCTGTGAGCAGTTCTTAAAGCAAATGCAACAGGTGATTTTGCAGCAGACTGACTGGAGTATCTATAGAAAACAGCCTTCCCGAAGGGGAGATTATTTCCGGTTAAAGCTGTTTTGCCGATCACCGAAGCTCTATACGGATTTTATGAACCTGAATGAGGGCTTCATTATTCCTTCAAAGCAGAAATGGAAGCTGAGAGGAAAAAAGCAGATTATTATCGTTCTTTCCGGAGGTCTGGGAAATCAGATGTTTCAGTATGCCCTTTATCTGTATTTTCAGACAAGGGGCGTAACGGTGAAAATGGATGATATTACCGAATATGCTCATGAAAAGAAGAGAAAACCCCAATTGAATGTTTTTGATATTCAATACGAAAGGGCCACACCGGAAGAGATTCGCCATTGGACCGATGCCTATATGGACCTGCCCTCCCGAATAAGAAGGAAGCTGTTTGGCCGAAAGACCAGACAGTATACGGATACTTATCAGTTTCAGCCTGAAATTTTACAGATGAAGGATGGTTATCTTTACGGCTGGTGGCAGAGTGAAAAGTATTTTAAAGAGGTGGAGCAGGAGGTACGGAAGGCCTTCAGGATGCCGGTGAGGCTGCTTACCGGAGCAAACCGGGTTTTTGCCACAACAATGCAAAGCTGCGAATCCGTAGGCGTACATGTCCGTCGGGGAGACTATCTGGAGGCAGATGAGCTGTATGGAGGCATCTGTACCGAGGAATATTATAGGAAGGCTATGGCAAAGATGAGGAAGGATATACCCGGATGCCGGTTTTTCCTGTTCACCAATGATGCACCCTGGGCAGAGGAGCATATGGCAGGAGAAGGAGTAACCATTGTACAGGAAAACGATGAGGCTCACGGCTATCTGGATTTATTTCTGATGAGTAAATGCAAGCATAACATAATTGCCAATTCCAGCTTCAGCTGGTGGGCGGCATGGCTCAATGCCAATCCCGATAAGAAAATCATTGCCCCCTCCCGCTGGGTGAATGGCAGAGAAATGCCGGATATATATACGGAAGAGATGGAGACTTGCATTTAAAGAAGGATTTTAGTACACTCGGAAAGGATAGGATATGATTGGAACCAAGCTGCTGAAAGGGCAGGGACTGGGAAATGCTCTGTTCTGCTATGTCACTGCCAGATGTATTGCACAAAGGCAGAAGGCAGAATTTGCTGTTTTAGGAAAAGAGGTTCTGGAAGGAATCTCCGGAAAAAATACAGGCCTTTACTTCATGAATCTGGACTTTGGAAAACCCGCAAAGGAAGAGGATTTTGACCGAATCTACCGGGAAAAGGAAGAGCGGCTGTTTACGGCAAATTCCCGCCATGACAGCAGACTGGGCTGCTATGTTTCGGGAGTAGATGAAGCTTTTTTGGAGGCAGCAGACGGGAGCCTGCTTTATGGTAATATGCAGGCAGAGGAGTATATTCTTCCTTATCGGGAGGAAATCAAAAGCTGGTTGGCTGTTAAGCCGGAATACGACAGCTACGAATTTACCCGGGATAACCTGTGTATCATCAATATCCGAGGCGGTGAGTATACCGGAAGTCCGGAGCTTTTTGTCAATCGCAGATACTGGCTGAAGGGTATGGCCTATATGCGGTCTGTGAGAGAAGATATGGAGTTTATGGTGGTTACGGATGATGTAGCAGCGGCAAAGCGGATTCTGCCGGAGGTTCCTGCCTTTCATTTTACCCTGGATAAGGATTATGTTACGCTGAAAAATGCCCGCTATCTGCTGTTATCAAACTCTTCCTTTGCTTTTTTTCCTGCCTTTACCAGTGAAACGGTACAGGAAATTGTAGCACCTAAATATTGGGCAAGATATAATGTGTCTGACGGTTACTGGGCCTCTGAGCAGAATATCTACACCGGCTGGAAATATATGGACCGGAAGGGGAGGCTGTTTTCTGCCCGGGAATGCCGAAGGGAGCTGGAAGAGTATCGGAAGAACAGCAGACGGTACAAAAGAGTAAATCGGAAACCGGAAGGCATAGCGCTTAAAGCCATGCAGCTTAGCAGTGAGCTTTACTATGGGATGTCATGGATAAACCGGATAGCCGCTTCCCTGAAAAGACGGGTGACCGGACAAAGAACGTAAATATTGAATAACAGATCAGAATCGTTTAGGAAGAAAGAAATGGAAAAAATCAATGGACGGCTGCAGCTGACCAATGTTACCCTATGTGCCATGACCAGCGTATTGGTGGAAGAAACCATTAAGGCTATGGAATACAGTATGCGTAAGATTGATTTTGCGGCGGCAGTAATCATTACCCACAAAAAACCAAGACATCTGCCGAAAGGGATTACCTGGAAATATATTGATGAGTTGACGGATATCGACTGCTTTAATTATAAAACCGTATATGAGATGGGGGATTATATCGATACGGATTTTGCCCTTCTAATCCATTATGACGGCTTTGTAGTGAATCCGGACATGTGGCGGGATGAATTTCTGGATTATGACTATATTGGCTCCCCCTGGCCGCTTCCCCGGGAAGGGGACACCACTACCTATCGGGATATTCACGGAAATATCTGCCGGGTAGGAAACAGCGTATCCATTCGCAGCAAACGGCTGATGGATTTTCCCCGTAAGGCAAACATTCCCTGGACACCCCAGAAGGGATGGTTCAACGAGGATGGCTTCATCTGCTGCAGGAACAGGCATCTGTTTGAAGAAGCGGGAATGCGTTTTGCTCCTCTGGAGCTGGCTGTTTATTTTGGACATGAAAATATGATACCGGAAATTGAAGGAAAGGGAATCCGCCCCTTCGTTTTTCATAAATGGATGGGAACCAATAGGGAATATCCTGATTTTCGTCCTAAAAGGCCTATAAAGAAGGCTTTGGGAAGAATTAAGGGCAGGCTATGGAGACTGCTTCACCCTGAACAAGAGGAAGAAAAATGATTTACGATTGTTTTCAATTTTTTAATGAGCTGGATATTTTATACCTTCGGATGAAGATTATGGATCCCATCGTGGACCGCTTTGTGGTCAGTGAGGCGACCACCACCTTTTCCAGCCTCCCCAAGCCCTTATATTTTCAGGAAAACAGGGAGATGTTTAAGGAATTTGAAGAAAAAATTATCCATGTGGTAGTGGAGGACACTCCTCCGGGAGATACCCATGTACGGGATACCTTCCAAAAAAATGCGGTGGGAAGAGGACTGAAGGACTGTAAGGATGAGGATATCATCATTTTCAGCGATTTGGATGAGATACCCAATCCGGAAAAGATTAAGGAGATTCTGTCTGATTTTCAGGATGATAAAATCTACCATTTTGCTCAGAGATTATTCTACTGTTATCTGAATATGGAGGAAGTGTCCGGTAAGCTTTTGTCTTATGCGGGCGAGTTTGACGGAGTGGAGAAGAAGCAGTGGAT
>JBJELS010000323.1:0-4833 GCA_051879275.1 Lachnospiraceae bacterium | reverse complement strand
TATGAAATGTTTCAGGTATATCGTTTTGTGGCCAACTGGATTTACGGATTGTCCGCCGTGGGCTTCTACGTTTTGCTGACCCCACTGGTTTATCTGTGGCTGGGGGAGAAATGGATACTCAGCAATACAGTAATTGCCCTGATTCTCATTGATTACTATTTTAAGGGGGACAGAATCGTGCTGTCCAACTTTAAAACGGCAGCGGGAGTATTTGAGCAGGACAAATTTCTTGCCCTGATTCAGGGAGTAGTGAATCTGGTTATCTCCATTATACTGGTACAGAGCATCGGGCTGGCCGGTGTGTATATCGGAACCATTATCTCCGGGCTGATTGCCAATGTGACGAAGCCCTTCATCATTTACCGGGTATGCTTTGAAAAGGGAGCAGGAGAATATTTTGTGGATACGGCAAAAAAGCTGGCGGTTATCGGAATTACCCTGGTTATAGTCTTATTTGTCAGCAGCTATTTGTTAAAGCAGATTAACCTCTGGTCTTTTTTGGTTACCGGGGCAGCAATTGTAGTAATCTATAACCTTCTGTTTCTTGTTTTTTTCGGAAAAACCAGGGAATTTGGGTATCTGGCAGGACTGGTAAAGAAGAGGAGGAATTAGTACTCTTTCGGGAGGCACGGTTGGCAGGGAGAGCATTATGGTGTATAATAATCAGTCAGTATGATTGAGGCGCAGGGTAGCAGAGTGGAAAAGCAGAGGATAACAGTAAGAGAAAAGAAAACTGAACAAGGAGTAATACAACTTTCCGAAATTCTCTATTTATGCTTTTGGAGTCTTATGCTTTTTGCAAAGGGAATCGGATTATATGATGGGCAGACGGTGTATAAGATTTTTCTTTTGCTGGCCTTTGCCTGTATAGGAATCAAGATGTGTATAACCCGGTATTCTCTGGGAGAATGGCTTGTAATAGCAGGATTAGTTGGATTTTCAGGACTGATTTATCTAAACAGCGGTGAAAAAGGAATTTTGATTTGTATGGTCACCGTAGTCATGATGAAAAATGTATCGGTAAAGCGGGCATTTGAGACAGGACTTGTAGTATGGAGTATTGCCTTGGCGGGGCGCTTTTTTACTTCCTTACTTTTTCTGGAAAATACCCAGGATGCAGTGCAGGCAAGTAAAATTGTTCTGGGAGCAGTTCACCGTTATTTTATGGGATTTTCCCACCCGAATGTACTGCATATTTCTTATTTTGCTCTAACTGCTTTTCTTATTTATTGCCTGGGAGACAATTACAGGCTGAAGCATCTGTTTTTTTTACAGGTCGGTAATCTCTTTCTCTTTTTTTACAGCTTCAGCTTTACAGGAGCAATTATCATTGTTTTCTATACCTGCCTGTCCTACTATGTAAATCGACGAAAAATCAGCAGAATAGAATATATTCTGGTGGAGCTGTTATTTCCGGCATGTCTGATTTTTTCCATTGCTATTCCGGCACTTGCAGAAGGAAAGCTGTTCACTGTTCTGGACAGAATTTTCAACAACAGAATCAATTTTGCCAAACAGTTTCTCACGCCGGACAGGATGACATTACTTGGAAATAACCTTGCGGAAATTACCGACAGAATCCTGACCATGGATAATTCCTTCGTTTTTGCCCTGGTAGTTTATGGAGTTCCCGTTTTTTTATTAATTTGCTTCGGATATTTCCTTCTGATTCATCTTTATATAAAAGAAGAGAAAAAGCTGGAGCTGGTGATGATTTGTTCTTTCTTCATCGCAGGTATTACAGAACCCTTTTTATTCAATACTTCTTTTAAAAACCTTACCCTGTTGTTTCTGGGAGAACTCCTGTTCATTTCTTTTGAGAAGATAAATGGGGAGAAAAAGCAGATAGCCCTGCTGAAAAATAAAGATATTCTCTTTACAATGGAAGTGGGAAAATGGAAAAAAGCGGGAAGAAGATTAATTCGCCAGTGGGAGCAGTCCGGTAAAGCAGTCAGCAGAATCAGCTTAGCGACAGCCATTTTGGTAACCCTATGGAGTATTTTCGGTTATCGACTGCCGGAATATATTCTGAAGCTGGATAGAGATAATCTATTGCTATTTGAAAGAATCAGAGTTGCATTGACTGCATTTTTATTGACCTATTGTATCACGGCAGGTATTCTCCTTATGGCAGTCTATGGGAAAAACTCCTTCCGGGAAAAGAAAGAGAAGGAGAACATAAACAATGAACAGTAATTGGTACAAAATCATTCTTGGTTTTAATAGAGTAAAATACGGAAAGAAACTTCAGCTAAAGGGGATGCCGCTTATCTTTAATCGAAAAGGAGCTCACCTTACTTTAGGGAATAACTGTGTAATCAAAAGCTCTTTTCTTTCCAATCTGGTGGGACTTTATTCCAGAACCATAATTGTGACTCGCGTAGAAGGAGCAGCCATTGAGATCGGAAATAATGTAGGCATCTCCGGAGCAACTATATATGCCAGAAGCCGAATCGTTATTGGAGATAATTCCAGTATTGGTGGGAACGTTAAGATTTTAGACAATGATTTCCATCCGGTGGAGGTGGAGGCGAGATTGGCAGATGATAAGAGAAAAATAGGTACAGCCCCCATCATAATAGGAAAAAATTGCTTCATTGGCTGTAATTCCATTATCTTAAAGGGAACCAGACTGGGAGATAACTGTGTAGTGGGAGCGGGGGCCGTGGTTTGTGGAGAGTTTGAAAAAGACAGCGTTATCGCGGGAAATCCTGCCAGAGTAATCAGGAAATTATCATGAGTAAAATCTTAAAGAAACCCTTTACCAATCGAATACTTGGTGTCAATATTGCCGTAACCTGTATGGAAGAGTCCGTCAAGCTGATTTTGTCCCAGCTTCAGGAGCTTAAGGGAGAATTTATCTGTCTTTCCAATGTACATACTACGGTTATGGCAAAAGGCAATGAAGAATATCGGAATATTCAAAATTCTGCATTTCTTGCATTGCCGGACGGAAGTCCGTTGGCATTGGTACAAAGACTTAGAGGCTATAAAACCGCAGAACAGGTTCCGGGTCCCGATATCATGCCGGCACTTTGGAAGGCTACGGAAAAAACGAAAATAAAGCACTACTTTTACGGGAGCAGTCCGGAGACCATCGCAGCTCTGGGGAAGAAGCTTAAAGAGCAGTATCCCGGATTAAATATTGCAGGAATGGAATCCCCTCCCTTTCGGCCTCTCACACAGGAGGAGGATCAGGAGGCAATAAACAGGATAAATGCTTCCGGTGCAGATATTCTGTGGGTGGGCCTTGGAGCACCCAAACAGGAAGAGTGGATGTATGCTCATCGGGGTAAAATAAAGGCTCTGATGTTGGGAGTTGGAGCGGGCTTTGACTTTCATGCGGGAACGGTAAAACGGGCACCGGAATGGATGAGAACGCACTATCTGGAATGGCTCTATCGCCTTATTCAGGATCCCAAAAGGCTTTGGAAACGCTATATAGTAACCAATGCCAAATTCCTACTTTTTTCTGTAGGAGATGCGTTTACCTGGAAAAAATATATTGACTCTTCCAAAAAGAATCTGTTAATTTATGCCCATTATTATTATCCTGATGTAGCTTCTACGGGACAGATATTGACGGAGCTTGCTGAAGGACTAAAGGATAGCTTTCATATTACGGTAATCTGTACGGTACCCTCCTATACAGGAACAGTCTCTCGTTATTACCGAAAGCATAAATACTACTATGAAAATATTAATGATGTGGATGTACTCAGGATTCGTGTTCCGGAGTTTCGCAAGAACTTTACCTTAAGTCGTATTTTTAATATTTTATCCTATTTTTTTTCAGCTGTTTTTGCCACCTTTCGTGTAGAGAGACAGGATTATATTTTTACCATATCTCAGCCGCCGGTCTTGGGAGGACTGTTAGGGGTTATTGGAAAATGGATTAAAAAGGCAAAGCTGATTTATAATATTCAGGATTTTAATCCAGAGCAGGTCAAGGCAGTGGAATATACCGGAAGCCGCCTGATTTTAGACAGTATGATGCTTTTGGATAAGTTCAGCTGCCGTCAGGCAGATCGGGTAATTGTAGTAGGCAGGGATATGATTGAGACTCTTAATCGGCGCTTTCCCCAAGGAGACATTCCGGCCTATACTTATATTAATAACTGGATCAATGAAGAAGAAATTATTCCCTTACCGACAAGACATACCAGGGTTGCCGATTTCAAAGAAAGATATGGACTGAAGGATAAGTATGTGATTATGTATTCGGGAAATATTGGCTTATATTATGACCTACTGAATATCGTGCAGCTTGTAGGAAAGTTTCAGGACAGAAAGGATGTTGTATTTGCCTTTGTGGGAGGCGGCTCGGTATTAGAGGAACTGCAGGAGACGGTAAGCCGGGAAGAGATAAGAAATGTGATTTTTATCCCTTATCAGAATAAAAACGATTTGGTATACAGCTTAAATGCCGCAGATGTACATTTTGTGGTAAATGCAAAAGGAATTAAGGGGGTCTCCGTTCCCAGCAAATTATACGGAGTAATGGCGGCAGGCAAGCCGGTGCTAGGTATTTTGGAAAAAGGGTCGGAGGCAAGACTGATTGTGGAGGAGGCTCGGTGTGGTATCAGTGTAGAGCCGGGAGACTACGAGGCGATAGAAAATCTCATTGATTATTATATTAGTCTGAAGGATACTGCTGAACCGGAGGAAATGGGTGCCAGAGGAAGAAGCTATCTGCTTCAACATCTGACCAAGAATGTATCCATCCGAAAATACAAAGAGGAAATACTATCTTTATAAAATGAGGTATCCCATATGAGTTTCTTTTTATTTGTCAAACAATTTGCGGACATGCTGTATCCCTATAAAATATTG
>JBJELS010000322.1:0-24236 GCA_051879275.1 Lachnospiraceae bacterium | reverse complement strand
ATTCCCATGGGAGTCTGCACCAAATTGAGCATTTGGTCAATGACCATTTTACTCTGCCCCAAAGGGTAAAAGAACATATTCTGGCAGTTTATACCCTGCTTGCCCGGGCAGAAAGCCAGGTTCACGGCAGGAGGATAGAAGAGGTTCATTTTCATGAGGTAGGAACCATGGATGCTCTGGCAGATATAACGGCAGTCTGTATGTTAATGGATAAGCTGTCGCCCGGGCAGGTAATTGCATCTGCAGTGCATGTGGGCAGCGGACAGGTCAGGTGTGCCCATGGGATTCTCCCGGTACCGGCTCCGGCTACAGCCCTTCTATTGAAAGATATTCCCATCTATGGAGGAAGAATAAGAGGAGAGTTATGTACACCCACAGGCGCAGCCTTATTGAAGCATTTTGTAACCCGGTTTGGAGATATGCCTGCAATGCGTATTCAGTCCATAGGCTACGGCATGGGAAAGAAGGATTTTGAGGCAGCCAACTGTATAAGGGCTCTTTGGGGAGAAGAAGACACACAAACAGATTGTGACAGAGAAAATAATGCGGGAAAGCAGGATGAGGTATGGGAGCTGTCCTGTAATGTGGACGATATGACAGCAGAGGCAATAGGCTTTGCCCTGGAGAGACTGTTGTCTGCAGGTGCTTTGGAGGTTTATACACTGGCAGCGGGAATGAAGAAATCCCGTCCGGGAACCTGTCTCTTTCTGTTATGTAAGCAGGAGAAAAAGGAAGAGCTGATACGTTCCATGTTTAAATACACTACAACTTTGGGCATACGGGTACAGAAGCTGCAGCGGTATATACTGGAAAGAACGGTGAGAGAGGAAGAGACTTCGTTGGGACCGGTACAGATTAAGGAGGCTTCAGGTTATGGGGTTGCCCGTAAAAAGTATGAGTATGAGCAGCTTGCCCATCTGGCCAGAGAAAACGGCCTGAGTCTGGAAGAGACACTGAAAAAACTGACAGTTAAATAAGAAAAATGTATAATTCAGAAACTGCCCGTAGCCAAAGGGCAGTTTTTCCCTTATACTTTATTCCATAAAGACAATATAAAAGTAATGGGCAGCTAGCCAAAGGAAAGTGGGGAAAAAGATGACCATAAGCTTAGCCCTGTGTCTGGCTCTGGTAATCGTTCTGGCAGCCTGTATCCTGGCATTTCTGATCTGGTATAACCGGCTGAATCATATGTACCTGGATTTACAGACCGCTTATCGGAATCTGGAGCAGCTTAACAGTGAATTAAGAAGTCAGCGGCATGATTACCTGAATCATCTGCAGGTGGTTTACGGGCTGTTGGAGCTGGAGGAATATCAGGAACTGCAGGGATATCTGGAGCCGGTTTACCGTAATATGCAAAAAACGGGCAAAGCGCTAAAAACAGCCAGGCCTGCAATCAATGCACTGCTTAAGGCCAAGATGGATGAAGGAGAAAAGAGAGGAATTGATTTCTATGTGGAGGTCAAGACCGATTTAAAGGAGCTGAAGGTAGCTGACTGGGAATTGTGCAGGGTGCTTTCCAATCTTTTGGATAATGCCATGACAGCACTGGAAAATCAAACAGGAGAGAGGAAGATATGGGTGGATATTGGAGAGGAAAGAGAACAGTATTGTTTTTTTATTTCCAATAACGGCCCTGTGATTCCGGAACATCTTAAGGAGGCGATTTTCAAAAAGGGCTTTACCTCTAAAAAAGGGGAAGGGCACGGCATGGGACTTTATATTGTCAAAAATGTAATCAGGGAATATGGAGGAAGTCTGAAGCTTTCTTCTACTCAGGAGGAAACCTGCTTTAGGGTTTTCTTTCCAAAAGAAAGGAGGTAGTTATGGACACACTGATACTATTGGGAATTGGCCTTTTTATCGTGGGTTTTATCCTGGTAGGCGTAGAGATGGTCATTCCCGGATTCGGAGCACCGGGACTGGGTGGTGCGGCCTGTCTGATTCTGGCCATTGTACTGACTGCTGATTCGGTGGAGGAAGGGATTACAATCACGATGATTGTGGTGGCTGTTTTAGCCGTGATGATGACGCTGATCATGTTGTTGTTTAAGCGGGTGAAATCACCGGTCGTTCTGGAAGATAATCTGGAAAACAATTCCGAATTTTTAAATGAAAAGGATTTAGAGTATCTGATCGGGAAAGAGGGTACCACCGTTACGGATCTTAAACCTGTAGGAAAGTGCAGTATAGATGGGGTTGAATTTGATGTCCGTGCCGAAGGCAGGTATCTGGAAAAGAATACCCATGTAGTTATTTCCGGCATTCATGAAAATATTCTTATGGTTCGGGAAAAATAATCTTATGAGGAAAAGAAAGGGGAAACCATTATGGTAACAGGATTAATCAGCAAAATTATTGTTTTAGGTATCATTTTATTAGTGGTTATTATCTTTTTTACTTTTGTTCCCGTGGGACTGTGGATATCGGCTATTGCCTCAGGAGTAAAAATCGGTATTTTTAACCTTGTGGGTATGCGCCTTCGCCGGGTATCTCCGTCCAAAATCGTGCTGCCCATGATTAAAGCCACAAAGGCGGGGCTGAACGTCAAGGTAAATCAGCTGGAGGCTCATTATCTGGCAGGGGGTAACGTAGACAGTGTGGTAAATGCCCTAATTGCTGCAGAAAGAGCTCATATTCAATTATCTTTTGAGAAGGCTTCTGCAATCGATTTAGCAGGAAGGAATGTATTTGAAGCGGTAAAAATGAGTGTAACACCAAAGGTAATTGAAACTGCTTTAATCTCAGCAGTGGCAAAGGATGGCATTGAGTTATTGGTAAAAGCCAGAGTTACGGTGCGTACCAATATTGAACGTCTCATTGGTGGAGCCGGAGAATCAACGGTACTTGCCAGAGTAGGAGAGGGAATCGTTACAACGGTAGGGTCTTCTGTAGCACACAGCGAGGTACTGGAGAATCCGGATAATATTTCCAAGCTGGTACTGGCGAAAGGACTGGATTCAGGAACGGCATTTGAAATTATTTCCATTGACATAGCGGACGTGGATATAGGCAGAAATATAGGTGCTAATCTGCAGAGTCTCCAGGCAGAAGCAGACAATAAAATTGCCCAGGCAAGGGCAGAGGAAAGAAGAGCCATGGCTGTGGCTCTGGAACAGGAGATGAGAGCGGCAGTGGTTCAGGCTGAGGCAGAAATTCCCAAAGCACTGGCAGAGGCACTAAGAAGTGGAAATATAGGGGTTCTGGACTACTATCAGATGCAGAACGTTTTGGCCGATACGGATATGAAGAAAAATATCGGCAAGGGTGCAGAAGCCTATGCCCACAGTAAGAAGGAATAGGATTGACAGAAAAGAAAATGATTAAAGTATGTATTATCGAGGATGAACCGGAAATACGAAAATTACTGCGAAAAATTATTGAAAAGCAAGAGGGCTTTCAGGTGGTGGCAGAGTCGGGAGACTTTGCCGCCGCTATTTGTGATTTTACCCGGCTTCGCCCCCAGGTGGCCTTTGTGGATATTGACTTGAAGGGAGAAAGCGGACTGGAATGTGCCCGCACGATGACCAGGATAGACCCTGCATTGAAGGTAATTTTTGCCACTGCACACAGTGAGTATATGGCTGGAGCCTTTGAAATCTACGCCTTTGATTATCTGGTAAAGCCCTTTGATGTAGAACGGGTACAGAGAACTCTGAGCAGATTGAAGGGTGAACTGGAGGAGAAGGAAGAGGGGAAACAGGAAAAGATAAATCATGCAGAGCAAAACAGTGATAAGTTGATGATCAGAGGCAGAGAGCAGATGATTTTTATCGATAAGGGGGAAATTATCTTCATTGAACGAAGAGATAATGTGACGAAAATCATTACCGATGATGGAGAGTATAAAACCTCGGTTTCTCTGGGAAGCCTGGAAGAAAAGCTGGATGAAGGGAAATTTTTGCGCTGCCATAAATCTTATCTGATCAATCTGGAGCATATTTCCAAAATCGAACCATACGGAAGATGGACATATGTGGTAAAATTTAAGGGATGTGAAGCCTGGGCTTTGATGACGGCAAAGGCTTACGAAGAAATAAAAAAACGATTTGGGTAGGTGAATATGATAAAGGCCTGTTTTTTTGATGTGGACGGAACTCTGGTTTCCCATGCTCAGGGCAAGGTACCGGAAAGTACAAGGGAGGGATTGGAGCAATTAAGAAAAAAGGGAATTAAGGTGTTTTTGTCTACGGGAAGACATATCTGTGAATTGCATAAGCTGCCTCTTAAGGGGCTTATTTTTGACGGATATGTGACACTGAACGGACAGCTTTGTGCAAATGGAAAGAAGGAGATAATCTACCGGGAGCCTCTGAAAGAGGAAGATAGCAAAGCCTTACTGGATATTTTTGAGGGACGGGAAGAAGCCTTGATGCTGGTAGAGGAAAATCGACTGTATGTAAATTTTATTAATGATACTGTGGTACAGGCCCAGAAGGAGATTTCCACTCCTCTGCCTTTAGTGGCAGCCTATGACGGAGCTCCTTTGTATATGGCCATTGCCTTTATTCGTGAAGAAGAGGAAAAGCGGTTTGAACCGCTGATACCCTCAGGCTGCAAAATAACCCGGTGGTCCAGCGGGGGAATGGACATTATTTCCAAATCAGGAGGGAAGGTGGCCGGAATAGTAAAAATACTGGAGCATTACGGAATTGACAAAGAGGAGATTATGGCCTTCGGTGATGGAGAAAATGATATGGAAATGCTGCAATATGCCGGAATAGGAGTGGCTATGGGAAATGCTTCACCACAGGTACAAGCTGTGGCAGACCATGTTACTGGACACATTGATAAAAACGGACTTGTACAGGCATTGAGGCATTATGGCTTAATTGATTGAGATAAAAAGAGCTGGTGGGGATTCCATCAGCTCTTTTTATTTTACAGACCTTCTAAAGCAGGCCTGCGGCATATTCATAATCTGCCATAAACATCTGTATACCATCCAATGCCAGTTCACGGGGATCCAAAGGCAGGAGACCATCTCTTACCTTAGTATAGGAAAGAGGCATATACTGGTGCAGCATATTCATGGGAATCCGATATTCTCTCAGGTTATCAAACAGCTTGTTCATGGCTTCCACTACCTGAGGCTGGCCGATGTAATAACGGGCACGATCAGAAAAACTGTATTTTCTTGCCAGGGCCAGCTGCTTCTCATCACCATGGTAATGCTTCTGCCAGTTGGAAGGATTCTCCAGCATTACTTTTTCCAGAGTTTCCATAAAATGAGCCTGCTGTTTAGCAGGAACCAACTCTTTTTCCATCATACTTAAGGCAAAAAGAGCTTCTCTTAAACCAAAGGTTAAGGCCGGGCCGACCTTTAAAATAGCAATGCCGTCCTGAACCATGTTTTTCAGACATTCAGCACTCTGATAATCACTGGAATGACCCTCAAAGCAGATATTAGGGTATTCCTTCAGGGCTGCACATAAATCTACAGCAGCGTCATGGTCATATAAAAATACCTGTTCATCACCAAATTCCACACCGGGCTGAACCACCACCGCAATGACATCATTCATTCCGTCGGCAATTCCCTCTTCAGCAAATACACGGCTGTAGGTAGCTACGGTATCCTTAAAAGCCTCCGGGCTGGTCACCGCAAGAGAATCCTCCTCCTCCTGGGCACCACCGGGAATGGGAACCTCACTTCCGATGATGAAAACGGGACGGAGAGCTTCCGGTTTTTCTGCTTTCAATTCCTCATATCCCTTCATGGCTGCCTGATAAAGTACAGCACCTCTGCGGGCAATGGTCTCTGTGGAAAGAAGTCCATCCGGATCGTCTGCTACCTTCATACTGGTATCCAGATGAATTTTAGTGAAGCCTGCACGGGCATATTGGTAAACCAACTCTATGGAATTGTTCATGGCTTCTTTTTCCGGCAGATTCTGCCAGGTAAGAGGGCCTAGATGGTCACCGGCAAGGATGATCATATTCTCCGGCAGGCCTGTTTTTTCGGCAATTTGAAGAACCATCTGATAGAAATCTTTAGGAACCATACCGGTGTAGCCCCCAAATTGATTTACCTGATTGGCAGTAGCTTCAATCAGGACGGGAGTATTTAGCTGCTTGGCCCGTCTCAGTGCCTGCTCCAGCACCAGCTCATTGGCACTGCAGTAGGAAGGAATACCGCAGATTTCTCCATTTCTTCTTCTTTCCATCATTTCTTGAAGTGGATGTTTCATATTTTCCTCTCTTCCTCCGTTCTATAGCTTTGCTTCACCCATACAATAGGTCTGCAGAACATTATAATTTGTATCCAGAACCACCAGGTCGGCATCATAGCCTGCACCGATTTTACCCTTACGGTCATCAATACCCAGACAGCGGGCAGGATTGATGGTACAGGAATTAATGGCGTAGTTAAAAGGTACATTAGCTTCTTCAACCAGAATGCGAAGCCCGTCATTCAGCTTCAGCGTGGAGCCTGCCAGGCCGCCGGTGGAAGTCAGATGAGCGCTTCCGTCGGGGTAAATTTCGATTTCATTACCTCCAAACAGGAATTTGCTTCCTATAGGAGTGCCCTTGGCCATAAGAGCATCAGAGACCATAATACCAAAGTCAGGACCCTTGGACATAAAAAACATATTCAGGGCAGCAGTGGTGGAGTGATTACCGTCACAGATAATTTCTCCATACATGGTTCTTAACCGAAAAGCTGCTCCTACTAGGCCGTTGGCACGATGGTTAAAGGGTGTCATACCGTTGTATACATGCGTCATGGAGGTTGCACCGTTAGCGAAAGCCAGAACGGCTTCTTCGTAAGTGGAGGCAGAATGACCAATACTTACGACTACACCATGACTGGATAAATATTTGGTAAAAGTGAAGTCAGGATCGTGTTCACAGGCCATGGTAATATACTTGATATTTCCTTCTGCAGCTTCCTGATAGCGCTGAAACTGCTCAATGGTTCCCTGGACAATGTAAGGCTCCGGCTGGGCACCCTTATACTTCATATCCAGATAAGGGCCCTCAAAATGGATACCTAAAATCTCTGCACCTTCATAGCCCTCTCTCATTACCTTTGCAACGTTCTTCAAGGCCTTGGTCAGAACCTCCTCGCTTTGGGTAATGGTAGTAGCCAGAAAGCCGGTTACCCCTTCGGCCACAATATGCCGACTCCAGTTACGAAGTCCCTCCTCCTTTGCATCATTTGTATCAAACTCAAATGCACCGTGACAATGCACATCCAGAAAACCGGGGACAATCCGCTTGTCACCATAATCCACATCTGCAGGCTTGCTTCCATAAGGTAGTACATTCAGAATTTTCCCCTTTTCCATCTCGATCGCAGCAGCAAAAAACTGATCGGCGATCCATACTTTTTTACTTTGAATAATCATATAAATTTCCTCCTGCTGTCTATTATAATCGTGGAAAGAAAAAAAGAATTTGCATTTTTTAAATTAACTATTATCTCTTTTAACAGGCACATTGTTTTTTTCTTTTCTCTGTAATATTATAATGGCAAAATGAAAAAAAACATAGGGGGTAAATCAAAATGAATATTTTCAATATTTCAGCGGATAAGATGCAGGAAACCTGTTCTAAATTCACTCTGCAGGAAATTTATCAGCAGCCTGCCACATGGAGAAAGACCTGTGCACAGCTTGCGGCATGTAAGGACGAGCTGCAGGCTTTTCTGGATAAAACCATAAAGGAAGAAGATTTTGATATCGTTCTTACAGGAGCGGGAACCAGTGAATTTGTGGGAAATTCTTTATTTCAATCCCTGAATGAGAAGTATAATCATAAGGTAAAATCCTACGGTACTACGGACATCGTTCCGTCACCGGAGAATTTTCTTTCCCGGACAAAGCCTACCATTCTTGTAAGCTTTGGACGTTCCGGTAATTCCCCGGAGTCTTTGGGAGCGGTTCAGGCGGCAGAAGCGGTTTGCCAGAATCTCTGTCATTTATTTGTAACCTGCAACCACGAAGGTACGCTTTCCAAGCTGGCAGATAGCCGTGATAACTGCTTTGCCTTAAATCTGACCCCGGAGACCCATGATCAGTCCTTTGCCATGACTTCCAGTTTCTCCAATATGTATATGGCAACCTATCTGGCCTTTAATCTGGATCGCCTGGAGGAGCTGACAGCTGAAATTGAAAAAATCTGTGCAGCAACCGAGCATTTTCTGGAAGATGGTTTTGGAATTGCCGGAAAAATTGTAGACGAGTTTAAGTTTGAACGAATCGTATACCTGGGCAATACCGCTCTGAAAGGAGTTTCTCAGGAGTCTGCCCTGAAAATGCTGGAGCTGACAGCGGGCCAGGTAGCAACCATGTATGATTCACCCCTGGGATTCCGTCATGGACCCAAATCCATTATTGACGATACTACCCTGACTGTTGTATATTTGAGTGACGACCCATATAAGAGACAGTATGAAATCGATTTGATTAAGGAAATGGGGCCTCAGAGAAAGAAGAACCGTATTGCAGTGATTATGAATACACCCTGTGACGGATTAGAGAGCCTCTGCGATTATCAGTTGGTAATGAACTGCGGTAAAGCAATGGATAATGTGCTTCTTGGTTTTGAATTTATTACCTTTGCACAGACTCTGGCAGTTCTCAAATCCCTTTCTCTGGGCATCACACCGGATAACCCCTGTCCTACCGGAGAAGTAAACCGTGTAGTTAAGGGAGTAACTTTATATCCGTACACATTGAAATAGGAGGATGTATAAATGGTAGGAATAATCGTTACGGGACATGGACACTTTGCGAGCGGATTGGGTTCCAGTCTGAAGCTGATCACCGGTATCACTGAAAATGTTGTATTGGTGGATTTTGAAGCAGATCACTCTACTGAGATTTTAACGGATAATATCAATAAAGCCATGGATGAGCTGAAGGGCTGTGATGGTATTCTGGTATTATCGGATTTGGCAGGCGGATCACCCTTTAAATGTGCGGTAGAATGTAAATTTGCACGTCTAGAGCAGAAAATTGAAGTTATTGCCGGAACCAATCTTCCCATGTTGGTTGAAGGCGGTATGATGATGGCAGCATTTGACTGTCCGTTGGAAATGTCAGAGGCATTAATCCCTACCGGCAAAGACTATATTATCCGTTTTGAACTGGAAAAGCATGAGGATAATGCAGAAGAAGACGGTATCTAAGATTAAGGCCTGTTCAGAAACGGAGGGAAAGCTTAAGGATGAATATCAACTGGGAGGTAGTTGCCTGGACCTGTATTACCCTGGCACTCATAATGGGTGTGTTTGGTCTGATCCTCAGCATCATTTCTTCTAAGAACATGCGCAGACGTCGTGAGAATATGCGGGATATCCACACCGGTCTCAGGATTGGAAGCGAGGTGCTGTTTGGTGGAGGAATCTACGGAAGAGTAGTGGGAATTGAGGATGAGACAGTGAATGTGGAAGTGGCAAAAAGTACGGTGATTAAGATAGATCGTTTTGCCATACAGGCGATTACCAATTTGGAAAAAGAAGGGAATTAAAAAAAGGCTGTGACTTTACGGTAAGTATACCAGAAGGTATACCGGAATGGTCACGGCCTTTTTATTGGCTGCGTTGTCTCAGGCTGTCGAATATGCTGTGTTAGTGTTTCAGAAGCAAAGCTTTCCGCTTCCTCTGGCCTCTTCCAGCACTTCTGCAACGGCAACGGCTGTATCCAGACGCCTATAGCATTCTTCATAGTTTTGATTTTTTACCAGTTCCACCAGTCCCTGCATTTCATAAAGCCATGGGTTCTGCAGGGTGGTAAAGTATAGGTCTTCTTCACCCCGTCTTACGATTTTTACCTCTCGGCAGTTACTTGCCGTAGGAGTGACCTGAATATAGCCTTGATCTCCCAGAAGCTGAACTCCATTTTCACAGAAGGCATCCTTGGCACCGGTACATTGGGCCAGAAAATGGGGATACTGCATAATCAGAATGCCATTGGTATCGATACCGTTGGAGAACAGGGTGGCGTAGTATTGAAGGGAAACAGGTTTTCCCAATAGCCCTACGATAAAATAGATATTATATAGATTCAAATCCATCAATGCACCACCGGCAAATTGGGGATTAAATACGTTGGGGATATTGCCGGACATTAGAGCCTCATATCGGCTGGAATACTGGCAGAAGGTAGCCAGTATCAGCTTCAGATTACCGATGGAGGGAAGATATTCTCTTACCTTTTCATAATGAGGATGGAAGAGAGGAAGAATGGCTTCAAATAGGAACAGCCTTTTACGGCGTGCAATTTCGGCCAGCTCCCGTACCTGATCGGCTCTGGGAGTAAACGGCTTTTCACAGAGTACATGCTTTCCCGCTAAAAGAGCGGTTTTTGCCTGCTGGTAATGGAGGGAGTTGGGGGAAGCAATATAAATCCAGTCCAACTCAGAATCACAGCACATTTCCTCTAAGGAGGTATATACTTTTTTGATACCGAACCGATTTGCCAGAGCATATCCTGTTTCTTCCTTTCGGGAATAAATTGCCATACAGTCTATGCCCTCTACAGCCAGGATGTTTTCTAAAATGGTATCCATAATAAAACTGGTTCCTACAGCTCCGATTTTCATTTTTATCTCTCCTTTTGCCTTTGGCTTATCGATATTAAATTTGATTGAACATCTGCTTGGAATATTCGCTGGGAGCCATATGATATTTCTGGGTAAAGGCTCGGGAAAAATAATGGATGGAGTTAAAGCCCAGCATAAGGGCAATTTCACTGATTGTATACTTATTTTCCCGAATCATCTGGCAGCTCTTTTCCAGCTTAAGGTCACTGATGTATTTTTTTGGTGTCTGATCCAGATTCTCCTTAAACAGCATCTGCAGGGAAGAGCGGGAAAGAGAAAATCTTCGACAGATCTCTGCAATGGTCATAGGCTCACATATATTGTTCTCGATGTAGGAAAGAATTTTCTCCAGAAGCTCATCCTGGTAGTGCTGACGGGTTATACCGATGGGATGCTCTTCCTTATGATCGATAAATTCAGTCTGCAGCAGGCGGATAATGATTTCCTGCAGCAGGCACAGCATAAGGCTGTTTAAGTAAGGGAGCTGACTGGAGCTTTCCTGGACGAAGGATTTAATCAGAGAGTAAATTTTTTTATTATAACTGAATTTTTTATTCAGAAGAAGGCGATTTTCCCGGCCTTCATCACCGGGTTCCGGATTTTCCATAGAAAAAATAATGGTAACATAGGAACAGGATTTACCTTCCTCAATGGACTGGGTGTGAAACTGTCCGGGACCATAGAGAATCAGCTCTTTTTCATGCAGAAGATATTCCGTATCTTCTATTTGGGTTCTAAGAGAGCCTCTGTCCACATAAGTTAATTCATAGTATTCATGCTTTTCTCCCCGAAAGCAATAGCCCGAGTTGCGAATATTATAATAATAGCCCAGAATCTCCCGAATCTGAATACGGGGGAGAATACGGTTAATGACGAAGGGAGTGGTAAGCTCCTGGGCAGACATACTGAAGCCGGAAATGGTGGATAGCCTGCAGCAGGCCTCCTTTCCAATGGCTGTAATGGCAAAATAAATCCCCGGTTTAAGAAGTACCTTACGATGAATGGAAAAAGATTCCAGTCCTTCAGTATCGGGAGAAAAGCCTACAATCAGAGCAGCCATACCGCTTTCCATTTCCAGACAGACAGGGCAGTCAAAGTGAAGAAGCTGGCTGATACTGCGTTGTGGAACCAGATGATAAACTCTGCTGATTAAGTTTCCCGTAATCACAGAAAAGGATTGTTCATGAACGGAGCCGTAGGGCTCAAATTCTTTCATGGATGTCTTGTGTTGCATATTACCCTCCCAAAATTGATTTATTATATCATATTTTGTGAAAAACATCTATAAAATTAGACGAAAAATATTAAGAATTAACAAAAAACAATAAAGAAAAACTAAAAGAAATAAATTAGGTATTAAAAAGTACAATGACAAAATGGGCAAATTGTATTATAATAAAAACACTCTGAAGGGGATTTTCAGGGAGAATCATAATCAAGGAGGGAAAAACATGCCTAATATTGTTTTGACAAGAATCGACAACCGTCTGGTTCATGGTCAGGTAGCGACACAGTGGTGTGGCAGTATTGGTGCAAACCTTATTTTAGTGGCCAATGATGAAGTGGCTGGAAATACACTTCGCCAGGGCTTAATGGATATGGCTGCTCCCAGCTATGCCTCCATGCGGTACTGGACGTTGGAGAAGACCATTTCGACCATTCATAAGGCATCCGATAAGCAGATGATTTTCATCGTGTGTGAGAATCCGCAGGATGTTTTAACACTGGTTGAAGGCGGTGTACCAATCAAAAAAGTGAATATTGGTAATATGCATATGGCAGAAGGAAAGCGTCAGGTGGCCGGTTCGGTTGCCGTTGATGATGCTGATGTAGCTGCCTTTGCAAAGCTGCGTGACTTGGGAGTAGAGCTCGAAATCAGAAGAGTTCCTTCTGAAGCCGCAGAAAGTATTGAGAAATTGTTCAAATAATTACATCTTTTGGAAAGGAGATTAGGACAATCATGAGTTTTAATGCAATTCAGATTATTCTGGTATTTATCGTTGCTTTTATCGTTGCGATTGACCAGTTTGACTTCTTGGAATCTCTGTACCAGCCCATCGTAACCGGTGCCGTTATCGGTGCTATTCTGGGAGATTTACAGACCGGTCTCGTTGTGGGTGGTACATACCAGTTAATGACAATCGGTAACATGCCTGTAGGTGGTGCACAGCCCCCCAATGCCGTTATCGGAGGTATTATGGCAACCGTATTTGCGATTTCTTCAAGACTTGAGCCTACTGCAGCGGTAGGTCTTGCAGTACCCTTTGCCTTAATCGGACAGTATATGGTTACCTTGCTGTTTACCGTTATGTCTCCTCTGATGTCCCTGTCTGACAAATACGCAGAGAAGGCAGAGCCTAAGGGAATCGTTGCAATCAACTGGCTGGCCATGGCAGCACTTGGTCTTTTGTTTGCCATCGTTTGTGTAGCCGGACTTATTGGTGGATCAGCACTTGGTGATACCTTAAGTGCATTATCTGAGCAGTATGCATGGATAATGAACGGCTTAGGTGCAGCAGGTGGTATGATGCGCTTCGTTGGTTTTGCTATTCTGCTTAGAATGATGCTTTCCAACGATCTTTGGGGCATTTACTTTGCCGGTTTTGCAGTGGCTACCGTTATCGGCTATATTGACGGTCTGAGTGGTTCCGCATTACTGTTAATTGCGTTCGTCGGTATCGCAATCGCATTGTATGACTTCCAGACACGTACAGCAATGAAATCTGCCGGAGTAGGCGGAGGATCTACAGGAGGTGACGAAGATGGCATCTAATGCAACACATTATAATGACTTAACACCGGCTCAGCCGCTTGATAAAGCAACACTGAATAAAATGGTATGGCGTTCCTGTAACCTTCAGGGCTCCTTTAACTACGAAAGAATGCAGGCTAACGGATGGTTATATTCCATCTTACCCGGTCTGGAGAAGATTCATACCAATAAGGATGACTTGTCTATTTCCATGCAGCACAACTTGGAGTTCTTTAATACTCATCCTTTCCTGGTAACCTTCGTAATGGGTATTGTATTATCCTTAGAGCAGCAGAAGGCTGACATTAACACTATCCGTGCGGTGCGTGTTGCTGCCATGGGTCCTTTGGGCGGTATCGGTGATGCTATTTTCTGGTTTACTCTGGTACCAATTACGGCAGGTATCACAGCCAACATGGCTATTGACGGATCGATTATGGGTCCTATCCTGTTCCTTGTGATTTTCAATGTAGTACAGTTTATTGTTCGTTTCTGGCTGATGAACTGGTCCTATGCTTTGGGAACAAAGGCTATTGAGCTTTTGACTAAGAATGCTAAGGAATTTACCCGTGCAGCTTCCATGCTGGGTGTATTCATCGTTGGTGCATTAACCTCCAACTATGGTGGAACAACCATTAATCTGACGATTGAAAATGGTGAAAGCCCTATCGTTATTCAGAGTATCTTGGATGGTGTTCTTCCTAAGATGATTCCGTTATTCTTAACCTTATTACTGTACTTCCTGTTGAAGAAAAAAGGATGGACGCCTGTTGCATGTATCGTATTACTCATTGTAATCGGTCTTGTTGGTGCACTTCCCTTCATTGGACTTTTCTAGGTTAGATGAAAGCAGTACTCCTTGATTTTAATGGTACTCTGTTTTTTGACTCAGGCTTCCATTTGGAAGCCTGGGGCAAAATTTACAGGGAGCTTTGTGAGAAAACAGATGATGAACTGGGACAGAATTTTTATTGTGGACCGCGTAATGATGTAATTATTCAACAAATTGCACCTTGGCTTACTCCCAAAGAACGAACAGCTTATTCTCATAAAAAAGAAGCTCTTTACAGGCAAATATGTATGGAAAATCCTGGGCAGGTACGTCTTGTACCCGGTGCAGAGGAATTTCTTCAATATTTAAGGGAACATAAGGTTCCTTTTCTTTTGGTCAGTGCTTCAATTAAGGAGAATATGGATTTCTATTTTCAGCAATTTGAATTGAACAGATGGTTTGATCAAAGCAGATGTGTTTATGATGATGGAACTTATGCGAATAAGGGTGAAATGCATCTGGAAGCAGCGAGGAGATTGGGAACCATACTTTCCCACTGTATTGTTGTAGAGGACAGTATAAGTGCCATTGCACATGCAAAGGAAAATGGTGCAGGAATGATTATAGGAATAGGTTCTGATTCGGTAAGAGATGATTTGATTCATACTGGAGCTGACCATGTTATAAGAGATTTTAGGGAATTTGACAGAAAATGGTTGACACCAGAAATCCCAATCAAAAAACACTAATTATTTTATAAAAGGACTCCACAGAGGAAGTCCTTTTTTGTATATTTATAAACCGAATAAAATCTTTTAGCTATTTGTCCACCTGGCGCTGGCACCACAGGGAAGAATAAGTCCGGTTTCTTTTACGGGCAAACCGATTTCCGATGCAGTTACTTTTCCGCCAAAACGGGAGCAGACGGCTAAATTTATCATATAGGATAAGACTGCAGGCTGCAGACCGGTAGTATAAGAGTTTACGAGAAAAAACAGGGGATTATCGGAAAGAAGATTCGCAGCAAGGCAGATAAAAGGATAAATACTTTCTTCTATTTTCCATATTTCTCCCTTAGGACCCCGTCCATAGGAGGGAGGATCCATGATGATGGCATCATAAGAATTTCCTCGTCGGATTTCTCTTTCTACAAACTTTATACAATCATCCACCAGCCATCTGATTGGACGGTGGGCAAGACCGGATGCAGCAGCATTCTCCTTTGCCCAGTTTACCATTCCCTTAGAAGCATCTACATGGGTTACACTGGCACCGGCTGCCGCAGCAGATAAAGTAGCTCCTCCGGTATAGGCAAAAAGATTCAGAACCCTTACAGGACGGTCGGAGCTTCGGATAAGTTCACTGAACCAATCCCAGTTTGCTGCCTGCTCGGGAAAAAGTCCGGTATGCTTGAAACTGAATGGTTTCAGATTGAAGGTTAATTCTCTGTAATGAATTGACCATTCCTGGGGAAGATTAGAAAATTCCCACTCGCCGCCACCGGATTTGCTTCTGTGATAATGGCCGTTTTTTTTCTTCCAGCCTGTATGATTTTTTGCTGTATTCCAGATAACCTGGGGATCAGGCCTGACAAGCAGGTATTTCCCCCACCTTTCCAGCTTTTCACCGGATGAAGTATCCAGCACCTCATAGTCTATCCACTGATCGGCAATCCACATGAGTCCTCCTGAAGATTAGTTTAATTTATGATACAATAAAACGAGAAACGTTGTTACGCAGCTCCTGGGCGATCTTGCTGCATTTTTCAATTTCGTGAACCACCGAATCGAAATTACTGCGTATATCCACTGTATTAGTAGCAATATTTGTGGTTCCCTCTGCACCTTCATTGGTCGCCCGGGAAATTTCTTCCATAGCATTAAGTACACTTTCTACAGAAGACAGCAGTTCCTGAGAAGTAGCACTAAAATCAGAAATCAAAGAGTCAATATCACTGGCATCATTACTGTAAGCTAAAGTAACCTCATCAAACATTTCATAGCTTTGTGTCACATCAGAGGCTACAAAATCCAAAAGAGATTTAGAGTCTGAGGCCAGACGGTTTACTGCATTGGTCACTTGATCAGTCACAGCAATAATTTCTGTTACCGTATTTTTAGATTGATTAGCCAGGTTTCCGATTTCTGTTGCCACTACGGCAAATCCCCGTCCTGCTTCACCTGCTCTGGCGGCCTCAATGGAGGCGTTTAGTGCAAGAAGATTGGTTTGCGTGGTAATTTCCATTACGGCATCGGAAAGAACACCAATTTTCTGAACAATGGCTGACTGAGACAGTGCTTCCTTTAAGCTCTCGCTTATTTGGGAATGCATCTGGTGGGCATTAGCGCGCTGCATGCTGACCTCTTCCTTTGCTTTTGCAGCTCGGGCATGAATATCCGCAGCCTGCTTTGCTCCGTCCTGAGAACGAAGGGCAATATTTTTGGCAGCGACCTCAATTTCGCCGGCCATGTTGGCCACTGTTTCGCTGGAGGAGGCAGTTTCTTCCATAGAAGCAGCTAATTCCTCAGTGGTAGCAGAAACACTTTCCAGAGTATCATTGAGAGTGAGAACAGCCTGTTCAGTAGCACCCACAATTCTGTCTATTTCCACTCCGTCATCCTGTATATCTTTGATCAAGACACCAATAGATTCCTTAGTGCTTGCCAAATGGGAGGCAAGAATACCAAAATCGTCTTTTCGGTTATTGAGGCGTTTGGGAAGAGCTTGGGTAAAATCGCCCTGGGCAATATAAGAAAGATATTCCAAAATAAGTTTAAAGTTTACTGTGAGATCATAGGAAATATAGGTGGTAAGAGCCAGGGTAATAATAAAGACTAAGACACCATTCAATAAAATTGTACCTAGCTTATTGTTCAAGGCACTTTCCAACTGTGTGCTGTTTTCTAAGGTGGCAGTATCAATATAGTCGGTATAATTTCCGGTACCGATAACCCAGCCAAAGGGTTCAAAGGCCTTCGTATATGCCCTCTTGGATGAAGCGACGGTCTCTCCTTTTTTGGGGAACATATAGTCAGTATATCCTCCATCTGCCAGGCGACCGTTTTCAATAAAAAGCTTCACATAGGATATACCGTTTTCATCCACAGCACTGAGACGATTAGTCCCCTCTGTATCCTGACCCAGTAAGACAACATTAACACCCTCGTAAGTGTCGGCCCAAAAGTAACCATCCTCCCCATACTGAAGATCGCGCAGCAGATCAGCCCCAAGGCTTTTAGCTTCCTTGAGAGTGAGCTCACCATTCTCATATCGGGTGTATACACCCTGCAGCATAGAGAGGGCATTATCCACCTGCAGCCGAATCTTATCATCATAAGTTGTACGCAAAGTTTCTTCGGTGGCTGCAGAGAAGCCGGTACTCATCTCCTTCATTTCTCGCATACCGATTAAGGCAATGACTGCCAGTCCAAAAAGGGCCTGAAAGGCGATTAAGGCCATCTTCACTTTCAGATTAATGTGTCTCATAGATCTCTTCCTCCATTCTGAAGTTATCATTTGTGGTAATTTTGCCCGATAAGGCTACGACAGAATAATTCTTATTAGTATAAATATACAACGTTTCCTCTGTATTGTCTACTAAAACAAGGATGATAAAAGGAAATACTTTATCCAAACACAGCGTTAACAGTATAAAACTCTAAAACTTTCCCATAGTAGCGGATTGACTTGGATGATTTGGGGTATTATAATGGATTTCAGTTGAGTTTTGGATTGAATTTGTCAGCTATTGATAAAAATACAGCAAGGAGGAAACTATGTCAGAGAATTTAGGATGGATATTACTGGCCTTTGTGCTCTATCTGATTTTAATGGTCATAATCGGTGCTGCTTATGCGAAAAAAAATACCAGTTCAGCCGATTTTTTTCTTGGAGGAAGGCAATTGGGAGGATTCGTTGCTGCCCTTTCGGCCCAGGCATCCGATATGAGCGGATGGCTTTTGATGGGTTTGCCGGGAAGTGTTTATGCCATGGGAACGGGGCAGATATGGATTGCGGTTGGTCTTTTCATTGGGACAGTGTGTAACTGGCTGTTTATTTCAAAACGGCTGAGGCGTTATACCATCCGTGCCAATAATTCGGTGACAATTCCCGCTTTTTTCCGTAATCGATTCCGGGATGAAAAAAGAATCCTGTTGGGTGTTTCTTCTATTACTATAGTGATTTTTTTTCTGGTTTATACGGCTTCGGCACTGGCGGCAGGAGGAAAGCTGTTCAATTCTGTTTTTGGTCTGGAGTATAGAACTGCACTTTGTATCGGCGCGGTGGTCATTCTGGTCTATACCTTTTTGGGCGGTTTCTGGGCGGTGTGCACCACAGACTTTATCCAGGGCATGCTGATGTTGATTGGGATTCTGGCAATTCCTCTTGCGGCGGTGGGAATCATGGGCCTGGATAATGTTACAGCTAATCTTGAAGCTACCGGTGTAGAGGTTGCCGGCTATCTGGATGTGATGAGTGACGGAAGCGGAAACTTTAGTGCAGTGGATATTATTTCGCAGCTAGCCTGGGGACTGGGATATTTTGGTATGCCTCATATTCTGATTCGTTTTATGGCTGTCAGGGATGAAAAGGAGCTGGTAAAATCCAAAATCACTGCGATTATCTGGGTTGCTCTTTCTCTGATTTTTGCCTGTGTAATCGGTGTTGTTGGAAGAGCCTATCTTTATCCGGAGGTTCTTTCGGGCGGTGCGCAAGAAAAAGTCTTTATTGAAATGATTATTAAAATGTTTACCGTAGATATGAATCTGCCGATTATTGGAGGCCTTTTTCTGTGCGGTATTATGGCGGCAATTATGTCTACTGCGGATTCCCAGCTTCTGGTCAGTGCCTCCAGTGTGGCAGAGGATATTTACTGCGGTGTTCTGGGGAATGAGAATGAAGATAAAAAGGTGCTTAGAGTAAGCAGAATTACAGTTCTGATTATTGCCGTATTGGCCTTTCTCATTGCTTTGGATCCGGCAAGCTCCATTATGGGACTGGTATCCAATGCCTGGGCCGGATTGGGAGCAGCCTTTGGGCCAACAGTTGTGTTCTCTCTCTTTTGGAAAAGAATCAATCTGCAGGGGGCTGTTGCAGGTGTGGCCAGCGGTGCCCTGGCGGTAATCCTGTGGGATTATCTTCCTATAATAAATGGGGAGACTTTGGGAACGGTTACCGGTCTGTATTCTCTGGTGGTAGGCTTTGTATTAAGTGCATTGATGATTGTGGTGGTCAGCCTTTTGACACCGGCACCTACGGCAGAAATGCTTCAGGAGTTTGAGGATGTGAGAAGCGGAAATATCCAGGGAATATAAAATTGTATTTTAAAAAAAACAATTTATTTTTTAAAAATAGCGAAATTTTTCTTGCCAAGGCAGAAAAGTTTCGCTATACTACTTATTGCTGTGACATGATAGCTGTGAAGCGCGAGGTTGCTGCCAGAGGGCAGGTTTTTCCGTGGAGCGAATGTCAAGGAATCTGACGACAAGTCACTGTACAAACATAGCAGCACGTGTGAGAGCCTGAATTTACAGGACAATATCCGATACAGGAAGGGCGTTCCCGCCTGTTGAGCATTTTACCAGGATACACACGGAGGAGTGTACAGTCACCGCTTGTCGTACTTATCAATTAAAAGTGCGAAAAGGAGGCGACTTTTTTTATGGCAAGTCAAGTAATGAGAATTACCCTTAAGGCTTATGATCATCATTTAGTAGATGCATCTGCCAGGAAAATCATCGAAACAGTGAAGAAGAACGGAGCACAGGTAAGCGGGCCCGTACCGCTGCCTACTAAGAAAGAGGTTGTTACCATTCTTAGAGCAGTACACAAGTACAAGGACTCCAGAGAACAGTTTGAGCAGAGGACTCATAAGAGACTGATTGATATCATTACGCCTACCCCTAAGACGGTAGAAGCTCTTCAGAGACTGGAAATGCCTGCGGGCGTTTGTATCGATATCAAAATGAAAAACAAATAAACCCCTACTAGTATGAACCTGATGGTTCCGCTGTAGAACAAAAGGAGGTAAAGTTAATGAACAAAGCTATTTTAGCTACTAAAGTCGGAATGACTCAAATCTTCAATGAGCAGGGCGTTCTGATCCCGGTTACTGTACTTCAGGCAGGCCCCTGTGTTGTAACTCAGATTAAGACCACAGAAAACGATGGCTACAATGCTGTACAGGTAGGTTTTGTTGATAAGAAGGACAAAATCATTAATAAGGATGCAAAGGGCAATAAGGAAGTGATTCACAGACATGGCGTGAACAAGGCCTTACAGGGACATTTCAAGAAAGCCGGCGTGAGCAGTAAAAGATATGTAAGAGAATTTAAATTTGAGAATGCGGCAGAGTATGCACTTGCCCAGGAAATCAAGGCGGATATCTTTGCAGAAGGTGACAGAGTGGATGCAACTGCCATATCCAAAGGTAAGGGATTCCAGGGTGCAATTAAAAGACACGGACAGCACAGAGGACCCATGACTCATGGTTCCAAATTCCACAGACATCAGGGTTCCAATGGTGCCTGCTCTTCACCCAGCCGTGTGTTTAAAGGGAAAGGAATGCCCGGTCATATGGGTTGCGTAAAGGTTACTATCCAGAACCTTGAAGTGGTACGCGTAGATGCTGAGAAGAATCTGCTTTTGGTAAAGGGTGCAGTACCCGGACCTAAGAAAGCGTTGGTAACCATCAAAGAAACCACAAGAGTAGAAGCTTAATTAGGGAATGAAAGGAGGACACATCAGTGGCAAACGTAGCTGTTTATAATATGGAAGGCAAAGAAGTTGGTACAATTGAACTGAATGACAGCGTGTTCGGTGTTGAAGTTAACGAGCATCTGGTTCACATGGCGGTTGTACAGCAGCTTGCAAATAAACGTCAGGGAACACAGAAGGCAAAGACCCGTTCTGAAGTATCCGGTGGCGGAAGAAAACCCTGGAGACAGAAAGGAACCGGTCATGCCAGACAGGGCTCCATCAGAGCTCCGCAGTGGAAGGGCGGCGGAGTTGTATTTGCTCCCGTGCCGAGAGACTATTCCTTCAAATTAAATAAAAAGGAAAAGAGGGCAGCTCTCAAGTCTGTTTTAACCGATAAGGTTGCAAATGGCAATCTGGTGGTTGTGGATGAGTTTAAATTTGATGAAATCAAAACGAAGAACTTTGTAGCGATGCTGAACAACCTGAAGGTAGACAGCAAGGCTCTGGTTGTTGTGGGCGAGAATGATAAAAACGCAGCTTTGTCTGCAAGAAACATTCCTACCGTTAAAACCAGCCTTACCAATACTATTAACGTATATGACATCATTAATGCAAACAAGCTGATTGTAAGCAGAGATGTTGTAAAGACAATCGAGGAGGTATATGCATAATGGCGGATATTAAATATTATGACGTAATCCTCAAACCGGTCATTACAGAAAAGAGCATGGCCGGCATGGGCGAGAAGAAATATACATTCTTAGTTCATCCTGAAGCAAATAAGAGCATGATTAAAGAAGCTGTTGAAAAAATGTTTGAAGGAGCTAAGGTTAAGAAGGTCAACACCATGAATCTGGATGGAAAGACCAAGAGAAGAGGAATGATTTACGGAAAAACCTCCAAGACCAAGAAGGCTATGGTATGGTTGACCGAAGACAGCAAGGATATTGAAATCTTTGCCGGCCTTTAATTTCAGGCCGAAACATTAAGTGTGGCAACACGAGAATTTGCATGAATCGAAAGGAGAAAGAAAATGGGAATTAAAACATATAACCCATATACACCTTCCAGAAGAAATATGACCGGCTCTGATTTTTCTGAGATTACCAAGACTACCCCTGAAAAATCACTTTGTACTTCTTTAAAAAAGAATGCCGGACGTAATAATCAAGGTAAAATTACAGTAAGACACCGCGGCGGCGGCTCCAGAAGAAAGTACAGAATTATTGATTTTAAGAGAAATAAAAAGGATGGTATTCCTGCAACCGTAATCGGAATTGAATACGATCCCAACAGAACGGCAAATATTGCACTGATCTGCTATGCAGATGGAGAAAAGGCATATATTCTTGCTCCTGAAGGCTTAAAGGACGGAATGAAGATCATGAATGGTCCTGAAGCAGAAGTGAGAGTAGGAAACTGCCTGCCTCTGGCACAGATTCCCGTGGGTACCCAGGTACACAACATTGAGCTGTATCCCGGAAAAGGCGGACAGATGGTTCGTTCTGCAGGCAACAGTGCACAGCTTATGGCTAAGGAAGGAAAGTATGCAACCTTAAGACTTCCCTCCGGCGAAATGAGAATGGTTCCCATTATCTGCAGAGCAACCGTAGGTGTTGTGGGTAACGGTGATCACAACCTGATTAACATCGGTAAAGCAGGACGTAAACGTCATATGGGTATTCGCCCTACTGTTCGTGGTTCTGTTATGAACCCTAATGACCATCCACACGGTGGTGGTGAGGGAAAAACCGGTATCGGCCGTCCCGGTCCATGTACGCCCTGGGGCAAGCCTGCTCTTGGTCTTAAGACTCGTAAGAAGAAAAAAGCTTCCAACAAGCTGATTGTAAGAAGAAGAGATGGTAGAGCGATTAAATAATTGATGTTGAATTAGGAGGAAATAAAATGGCTAGATCACTGAAAAAAGGCCCATTCGCGGATAAAAGCTTATTGAAAAAGATTGACGCGATGAATGCCGGTTCAAATAAACAAGTAATTAAGACATGGTCCCGTCGTTCTACGATTTTCCCTTCGTTTGTAGGACATACAATCGCAGTACACGACGGAAGAAAGCATGTACCTGTATATGTAACTGAGGATATGGTAGGCCACAAGCTGGGTGAGTTTGTTGCTACCAGAACATACAGAGGACATGGAAAAGACGAAAAGAAATCTAAGGTAAGATAATCGAAAGGAGGTTTTTATCCATGGCTAAAGGACATAGATCCCAAATTAAAAGAGAAAGAAATGCAAATAAAGACACAAGACCTTCTGCTAAATTATCCTACGCAAGAGTGTCTGTACAGAAAGCATGTTTTGTACTGGATGCAATCAGGGGTAAGGATGTTACCACTGCTCTGGCAATTTTAGAATACAACCCCAGATACGCTTCCGGTCTGATTAAAAAATTATTAGAATCCGCAATTGCTAACGCTGAGAACAACAACGGAATGAATCCGGAGAAGCTCTATGTTGCAGAATGTTATGCAAACAAGGGACCCACAATGAAAAGAGTAAAACCTAGAGCACAGGGAAGAGCTTACAGAATCGAGAAGAGAATGAGCCATATTACCGTAGTGCTTGATGAAAGATAGGATGGGAGGAAAATAAATGGGACAGAAAGTTAATCCTCATGGCCTGAGAGTTGGCGTTATTAAAGATTGGGATTCTAAATGGTATGCAGAAGATGCAGCATTTTCAGATTTTTTAGTAGAAGATTATAATATCAGAAAATTCTTAAAGAAGAAATTATATGCCGCCGGTATTTCCAAAATCGAGATTGAAAGAACTACCGACAGAGTAAAGGTAATTATCTATACTGCCAAGCCCGGTGTAGTAATCGGTAAAGGCGGTGCAGAAATTGAAGTTACCAAAAAAGAGCTTTCCAAGATGACAGGAAAGAAGGTTTTGGTGGATATTAAAGAGATTAAGAGACCTGACAAGGATGCTCAGCTGGCAGCTGAGAATATTGCGGCTCAGCTGGAAAACCGTGTTTCTTTCAGAAGAGCAATGAAGTCTGTTATGGGCAGAGCAATGAAGTCCGGGGCGTTGGGAATCAAGGCCAGCTGTGCAGGCCGTCTCGGCGGAGCGGATATGGCTCGTACAGAGTTTTACAGCGAAGGTACTATTCCTCTTCAGACACTGAGAGCAGATATCGAATATGGTTTTGCGGAAGCAGATACCACATACGGTAAAGTAGGTGTTAAAGTATGGATCTATAAAGGCGAAATACTTCCTACTAAAGCAGCAAATAAGGAAGGGAGCGATAAATAATGTTAATGCCAAAAAGAGTGAAGCGTCGTAAACAGTTCCGTGGTTCCATGACAGGAAAAGCGTTGCGCGGTAACACAATTACACATGGTGAGTTCGGTCTTGTAGCGGCTGAACCCTGTTGGATTAAATCGAACCAGATTGAAGCAGCTCGTATTGCCATGACTCGTCATACCAAACGTGGCGGTCAGG
>JBJELS010000321.1:0-4975 GCA_051879275.1 Lachnospiraceae bacterium | reverse complement strand
TTTCCACAGCTCCAAACATCTGTGGGGTTAGATAATCACCTTCTTCTGCTTTTTGCTTCAAATCCCCTGCAATAACCAGACATTTTCCAACTACCTTCGTGCCATCCCCGGGATTTTCCCAGACGGCCTTCACAATAGCTGTTCCGTCTTTAATCAGCAGTACTTTTCCGGTTTCGTCTACCAAAGCCACCTGAGGATTACTGCTTTCCCAGCTAATGGTCTTATCCGAGGCATCCTCAGGCAAAATCTCAGCGACAGTCAGCTGAATCTCCTCCCCTAAATTTCCCTCAATCTTACTTTCACTTAAGCGGATTGAGGTTACAGGAATTAATCCCACCTCTACCTTACAGGCTGCCGTTATGTTTGTATCTTGTGAAACAGCCGTAATCAGTGCTTTTCCTGCTTTTTTCCCGGTAACGACTCCCTCCGGGCTGACCACTGCCACCTCTTCATCCGAGGAAAGCCAGATAATCCTCTGGTTAACTGCATCTATAGGCTCTATAGATGCTGTAAGCTGCTTACTCTTTCCTGCACTTAAAAATATTTCTGAATAATCCAGAGTAAGCTTTTGTACCCGGGAGGCAGAATATCCCTTTGGCAGAATCTGAAAGGAAAGAGTACGGATTCCTCCATAACCATTGATTCCCTGAAGGGTAACCCTGGCCTGACCTGTCTTTACATTATTGGCATAGCCTGTAATTTTATAGCTGTCTGCCACTTCTTTTCCCGCTTTCTTATCTGCTGTATTGGCATAGACATGGATATCCTCCCGGGATAATTCAATTTCCTTACCCGTATATTCCTGAGAATCAATTTCAATGATCAGCTTACTTAAAGCTGTATGGTATATTCCATAGCTCCCTGTCAGGGTGCCTGTATAATTTCCTATTCCCGTAACCGTAACCGTTACTACTGTACCCGGCTTAGGAATGGGGTCATTATCCATTCCGTCATAGTGATAAGAAACAGCACGGTCATAATCTGTTCCTGCCCTGAGTAGCTTTCCATCCGTATCCCTTACCGTAATTGCTGCCTTCCAGCCCTCCGGTTCCCTGCTGTAAAGCTTGTCCGAAGCGGTAATTACTGCTGCATGGATATCCCCGGGAACTACCTGCACCTCATGACGGGAATAATAGCCTTGATAATTTCCTTTACCGTAGATTTCGCAAATCATGGTTCCAATTGCTTTATTGTTTTGCAAAACAAGGGTATAATCCGTTACACTGCTTAGAAGAAAAGAATCCTTATCCGACAAGGTAAACTGAGGTACGGCTCCCCCTTTTTTATAGGCTGCTTCAGGTATGCCCTTTTGGTCTGTCTGCTGCCATTTCACAGATAAATCGGTGTTTGGCACTATGGTATAGGTTAGGGTAAAGCTTCCCCTGTATCTTCCCAGGCCGGTAAAAGTAACCGCAGCCTTTCCTACCTTTTTATGATTCAGATATTGAACCGTATAATCCTTCCCTTCAATCAGAGACTCCCTACCTTGATCCGTGGCATAAACAAGCACACCGTCGTTCTGTTGAAGTATCCCTCCTCCCACTGCAACAGCGTTCTGAGAAAAGATGATACTGTCCTGCCAATTCTCACCCTTAAGAGCATCTTCCAGATTACGATCACCTACCACGCGGATTTTCAGTTTTTTTCTTCCGAAATAACCGGCATTTCTTCCTTCCTTGGAGGGATAGATTTCCACATAACCGGTTCCCACGGTTTGGGCATCCACCTTATATTCATAAAGTGAAGCATCCAAAAGCTTTCCTTCCAGCTTAACAGATTTAATTCCCACATCTGCCGCGGAAAGAGGCTCCCCATGATATTCATACTGCAGTCGATCAAAGGTAGTAACTATCCTGCCAAAATCATACTGTTTATCCCGTACCACTACCAGTCGCATGATAAAGGAGCCGGTATAGTTGCCTTTGCCCACAACCCGGTATTCATAGCTTTCTCCCTCAATATATTCCCCTACAGTCCCGTTATAGCCGGGCAGTGTGCTGTAATCACAGTCAAAATCTCTTCCGTATACCAGCTTTCTTCCGTCTACATAAACGGCAGGTTCCAAAAGCTCAAAGGGCTCCCGATAATCCATAACCTGTTCATAGCCCTGAGTCTTATTCTCATCAATATCCCGGGGGAAAATAGTAAAATACAATGTTCTGCTTCCACTGTACTGTCCTCTCATACTAATGGTAACGGAGGGAGCGTTCAGAGAATCATACTTTGCTGCATTAATATTATTCTGATAGGTTAGAATATAATCTGTTTTTTCCTTAAGAAGGATATCCCCGTGGTAAAGAAAAAGCTGCTGTCTGATTTCATTCCCCGTATAGATACAGGAAGCCTCCTCCTGAGAAAAGCCCTCAACCCATATTTCATCGGAAAGCATAATTTTCCCATTTCCATCCGACTCCTGAACCTCATCGGCAGAATATAAAGCATACTGGGTAACTGCTTCCTGTAAAGACTGCTCATCAGCCACATCTACGTCTCCGGCGTTACCGGAAACAGTCTCGGACACAGCAGACTGCCCAAAGAGATCTTCATCACCTTGGGCTTTTTCTTCTTCACTATTCACTTCCTGTGCTCTAACCTGAAATGGATTCCCCGGCAGCTGCACCATATTTCCCAACAGGGCAGCTATCAACAGAAAAATCAGCAGGCTTTTTCCTGTGTTCTTTTTCATAAGGTCATTTTAGCATATCCTATTGGATTTTCCTAGCTTTACATTATTCTTCAAACAGCCATTCCAATACTTTTTCTGCATTCATTTTTCTCAACCCCTGTACATCAGACAAAGTATCATCACCCCAACGCATACGGGAAGAATGAGTCAAATAGCTATGGTCAACTCCTGACTCAGGATATCTTGCATACCAATCCGGATAGTAGCTGCTCATATATTTTCCGGCCAGAAGCTGTGCCATACTCATCCTGCCGTCCGGTAATGTTGTCCCGGATAAAATCACCCCCGGAGGGCTGGCATGTATGAGAACCACACTGCCGTCTTTACAGCTTCCCAACGCCATCCAGACATGCCCCTCCATACTCATAATGTCTCCTGCCTGCCAGTCCTCAACCTTTCCTGCCGGAGTAAATTGTCCCAGTCCCCGTTTTGACAGACTCTCAGCCATACGGGAAGCATTTTCCACATAGCCTTTATTCCCATCCCTGTCCTCTAACAGGTTATATACTACCCATCCTATATAGCCGGAACAGTCCAGTCCGTCATGAATCTGGTAACGGGTCTTTCGATAATCATAGGTTTTATCCTGTCCGGAAGCAAATTCTTCCCAGCGAGGACTTAGTCCTAAGCTGCGGGCTTCCTTGCCTGCCGTGGTATCCTCCTCATTCCAGCCACCACCCCAGACATACATGGTATGTCCTAATGGCTCTTTGGCAATCTGCAGAAGGTCGGCAATAGCATTGTCCTCTTTCTTTTTCTCCTTCCGGTACAACGCTCCGGACAAAAAAAGATCACTTAAAACCAGGAGAATCAGAGCATAGGACCACATTTTTTTCATCAATAAAACATCCCAACTGCAATACCTTAATCTACTGTATTAAATGTATCCTTCAGATAGTACTTTTTTCTGCTTTTTCTCTTTTTCGGCTTAGGGCTCTATGCTGGTATATACTGCTGATAAATTTCTACATGATCATAAATACATCTCCAGCTGCTGGTAGAATCCGCAGTTACACAGATATAATATTTACCTCCAAAGTAGCCATAGCTTACTGCACAGCTTCCCGACTGTACCACATAGCCCGTTTTAGCACAAACTACCTCTCCTCCGGTATCCTTATCCTCAATTCTTCGGATAAACCAGTTAGATATCTCAATCCCCTGAGGATGCTCCGCCGTGGAAGAGGTGGTATAGGTACGGGCAGACATAACCTCCCTGCAGATTTCATTCCTAATGGCCGCCTTCATAATGACAGCCATGTCATAAACCGTACAATAATGCTCCGGATGATAAAGCCCCACACAATTGGTAAAATGTGCACTGTCAGACAAGCCCAGTTTTTCCAGCTTTTCATTCATCATTTCTATAAATGCCTCATGGGAACCGGCCACATAGGTAGCCAGGCCCAATGCTGCATCACTTCCCGAGGGCAGGATTGTTCCGTAAAATAAATCCCTTACCGTTACGGTTTCCGTATCCAAAAAGCCCACTTCACTGCAGCCATTGATATAACCGTAATCGGTTATATCCGTCGTCATCGTAAACCAATCATCCAAATTTTCTTCCTGAATATGCTCTGCTGCCACCAATACCGTCAATACCTTCGTCATGGATGCCGGTGAAATCCTTTCTTCAGATGCTTTGGAGGCCACAACGGTATCCGTCGATTCATCAATCAAAATAGCGTAAGAGCTGACAATTCCTTCCCCGGAAATCCTCTTTGTATCTGCTGCCCTACTGAAGCTGAAAGAGATATTTTCATCTTCTTCGGCTAATCCCTTTTGCGCGTCCTGCTGCTCTGCTATTTCTTCAATAACCAGTGGCTCATCAGCCTGTCCTTCTGCCTCCTGTTCTGCCTGAAGCTGAGTCCCTGCTTCTTTGGCAAACAGGATTCCACCTACCTGTTTAAGAGCCATAATTCCCATAAAAATCACTGCAAAAATAACAAAAAATCTGACACCTATACGCAAAAACAGTATCGTCAGACGTCGTCGTTTCAGCTGAAGCTTTTTCTGACGGCGCATATATTCCCGACGTTCTTTGCTGCGAAGGTGCCTTTCTCTTTCCTGAGCTATACTGCTTGGAGTGGATCCCATTTCTCTTTTCCTTTGCTTTTTTATTCCTTAAATGCATCAATCAGCCGTATCCCGGCTGCCATCCTTTTCAGCTTTGGCAGCTGTTCCTCCATATATTCCTCCAACTGCCTCGCCTCATCCTCTGTAAATCCGCTATTGGACAAAATTCTGCATTCCGGTATTTTCCCCTCAGCAGCACGGCTTCCATCCGTA
>JBJELS010000320.1:0-5000 GCA_051879275.1 Lachnospiraceae bacterium | reverse complement strand
GGAATGGATTTTAATGCCATATCCTGCATCCACTGGTTATCCTGAGTCATGGTGTACCTCCTTCCATAAACAGAGAAAACATACTTTGCTGCTCGGGAGTCATCATATTTTTCAGCAGATCCATCATATTGCCAGGGCCTTGAAAGCCACCGCCTCCCGGAGATGAGTCCGAGGAGGAAAAGGCTCCCATCATTTCCTGAATCATTGGCAGATACTCTGCCATACCCTGCCAGGTCTGCATCATATTCTGCATCTGTAAAAACCGGGACAGCATATTCTTTTCTTCCTCACTACAATAGGGTGACAGCAGAGGAAGAAGAGAAGCCATATCGAAGTCTTTTTTCATACCGTGACCCATTCGGCAGCGTACAGTATAGTGGTGTGCAGAATGCATGGTATATAAAAGCTCCTGCCATTTGATGAACATAGCTGCTTTATGGCGGCTTTCCATATCCAGATAGGGAAAGAGCAGCTTTAACATCTGCATATGATTGGTGGTATAGAGTGTATCAAAGGCAATGATGGCCTCTGCCGGCTGCCCGGGCTGGTCACATTTTTCCATAGTATGCTCCTCGGCAAAAAGGCTATAGTTAATCCTATGATGAAGATTCGGATATATGCCCTAAACATAAGCTTAAGTACAAAAAGACACCGGTACAACCGGTGCCTCTCTGAAAAGGGTTGATTAGCATCCGCAGGAATTATTTCCGCATCCGCAGCAGCTGAACAGAACCAGAAGGATAATCAACCATTCGCAGCCGTTATTGTTGTTGTCACAATCACAGCCGCATCCGTTGCCACCCAGATTGAAAAGGCTTCCGTTGTTTCCATTGCAGAAGAATAAAAGGATAATAATCCAAATCCAGCTTCCGCATCCGTTGTTACAATTGTTGCTGCAGGAAGAGCAGCCTGTTGCTGTTAAATCACTCATTGTAAATCCTCCAATGTTTTGGTTATGGTGTATAGTATGTGGTATGGCCTGTCAAGGTTTCAGAAAAAAGAAAAAAATATAATAATTCAAAATTCCATAAAAGCAAATCAAATTGCTTTACAATAAGATATAGATATGTTATAACAAATACAAGAAAAGGATATAAACATATTTGCAATTATTCCAATCTTTTCAGGGTACAGTAGGTATCTGTACATATCTTGTATCATTCTATTTTTTTCTAAGGAGACACATCATGAAGCAAAGGACAAAGCCGCCCTGTCTTGAGGGGAGCGGACAAATCCGGTTTAATATGACCAACGATTACCTGTTTCGCTACATCCTGCAAAGGAATAAAAAGGTGTTGATCGGTCTGGTCTGTGCATTATTACAGCTTAAGCCGGAAGAAATCGAATCCATTATTATTATGAATCCAATTGACCTTGCGGGAGAAATCACCGGAAAAGAGTTTGTTATGGATGTGAAGGTACTGCTAAACGATCATACTATCCTTAACCTGGAGATGCAGGTGACCAACCAACATAACTGGCCGGAACGCTCCCTTTCTTACCTGTGCCGCAGCTTTGACCAGCTCTATCGGGGACAGAAGTACGAGGAAGCCCTTCCGGTTCATCATATTGCTTTTCTGGACTACAGCCTTTTCCCGGAATATCCCGAATTTTACGCCAAATACGAATTACTGAATATCAGAAATTTATGTCGATATAGTAGTAAATTTTCACTTTCTGTGGTAAGCTTAAATCAAATCGAACTGGCAAATGAAGAGGACAGGGCCAGTGGCTTAGACCATTGGGCAGAATTATTTAAGGCAAAGACCTGGGAGGAAATGAAAATGCTGGTGAAGGAAGATGAATACTTAGAGGAAGCGGCAAGGGCTATCCTGGAAGCCAATGCAGACTGGCTGGTGAGAGAGAAATGCATTGCCAGAGAGCTGGCAGAGCGAAGAGAGAAAACCTTGGAGAGGGATATCCGGCTGCTGAAGGGGGAGAATACCAGTCTAAGGGGTGAGGTAAGCGGCTTAAAAGATGAGAACAACAGCTTAAAGGAGCAGATTGAAGAATTGCAGACAAAGCTTCAGGAGCAGAATAAACGTTAGCTGCCAAGATTAGCAGATTTCATTCCAGATAATGTTTTTAGCAATTTTAAGGGATGCAGAAGCATTCCACATATCTTGTATCATTCTATTTTTTTCTAAGGAGACACATCATGAAGCAAAGGACAAAGCCGCCCTGTCTTGAGGGGAGCGGACAAATCCGGTTTAATATGACCAACGATTACCTGTTTCGCTACATCCTGCAAAGGAATAAAAAGGTGTTGATCGGTCTGGTCTGTGCATTATTACAGCTTAAGCCGGAAGAAATCGAATCCATTATTATTATGAATCCAATTGACCTTGCGGGAGAAATCACCGGAAAAGAGTTTGTTATGGATGTGAAGGTACTGCTAAACGATCATACTATCCTTAACCTGGAGATGCAGGTGACCAACCAACATAACTGGCCGGAACGCTCCCTTTCTTACCTGTGCCGCAGCTTTGACCAGCTCTATCGGGGACAGAAGTACGAGGAAGCCCTTCCGGTTCATCATATTGCTTTTCTGGACTACAGCCTTTTCCCGGAATATCCCGAATTTTACGCCAAATACGAATTACTGAATATCAGAAATTTATGTCGATATAGTAGTAAATTTTCACTTTCTGTGGTAAGCTTAAATCAAATCGAACTGGCAAATGAAGAGGACAGGGCCAGTGGCTTAGACCATTGGGCAGAATTATTTAAGGCAAAGACCTGGGAGGAAATGAAAATGCTGGTGAAGGAAGATGAATACTTAGAGGAAGCGGCAAGGGCTATCCTGGAAGCCAATGCAGACTGGCTGGTGAGAGAGAAATGCATTGCCAGAGAGCTGGCAGAGCGAAGAGAGAAAACCTTGGAGAGGGATATCCGGCTGCTGAAGGGGGAGAATAGCAATTTAAAGGGTGAGGTATCGAATTTAAAGGAGCAGATTGAAGAGCTGCAGACAAAGCTTCAGGAGCAGAATAACCGTTGAAACAAGAGATAAGTTTTTGGCAGTATCCATATCTATAAATATTAAATTTTTCCAGATGTTGACAAAACACTTGCATTAATTCCAAGATATTGTAAAATGTATATTAGGTATATTTATAACAATGGAGTTGTATGGCTATGGCCGGAAAAGAGTACAGTGTAAGAGGCCGCTCCTTCCGCACCGCCAGGGATTACCAGGCAGCTCTACGGGATCAGAAGAAAATCCAGACAATTGAGAAAAAATACGAGATGCTGGATAAAGGTGGAAGAGAGCGGCTTTTGGAAATATTGAAGCAGGGAAAAATTCATTTTGAAACCCTGTTGGGCGAAGACTTTCTGGAGGAGCTTGAACACAGGTTTAAAGCAGAAAACAGAGTCGATACCAGAAAGAAAAAACCTGCAATTAAAAAGAAAAAAGAGAGTAAGAAGAAAGCAGACAAAAAGACACCAAAAAAGCTGGAGGATTATGACGAAGACATGCAAAAGCAGATTCGTTATGAATTTTACCGACAGGAGAAGAAGAGAAAAAGATTGGTGCTTGTCTGCTCACTGATTGCATTCGTTTGCATCGGTTATGTAGTATTTTATTACTATTTATATGCAAAAAATTCAGCCCAATATGAATACCTTGCATCCTTGAAAGAAGAGATTACCGAGGGCGAACAAAAGCTAAAGATTAATTATACCAGTGAAGAAAAGAAGGAATTGGTAGTTCTGGATAAATATAAGAAATTATATTCTCAGAATAAAAGTCTAATCGGATGGCTGAAAATTGACGATACTAATATAGATTATCCTGTCATGCAGACAGTGAATAATGAGTATTATTTAGATCATAATTACACACAGGAATATGATAAAAATGGTTCTATTTTTTTAGATAAGGATTGCGATATTACGAATCCGGGAACCAATATGATTATTTACGGACATCATATGAAGTCAGGAAAAATGTTTGGTAATCTGGATAAATACAGCAGTAAGGACTATTATCAGGAGCATCCTCTCATTCAGTTTGATACTCTTTATGAGGAAGGCATATGGCAGATTATGTATGTGTTCCGTTCCCGGGTATACAATGAAGATGAGATTGTTTTTAAATATTATCAGTTTTTGGATGCAGCAACACCTGAGGAATTTGATTCCACCATGCAGGAAATGGCAAATATATCCCTGTATGATACAGGTGTAACCGCAACCTATGGAGATCGATTGATTACCCTGTCCACCTGTGACCATCAGGAAGAAGAAGGAAGATTTGTTGTAGTGGCAAAAAAAGTGAACTGACAGTTTACAAAGGAGAAGATTGCAATGAGTAAAAAAGTACAAGCTAAGACTGGAAAAAAGAAAAATTACAGATTGCGAAAATCGGTAAGGCGGACTCTGGGTGCTTTACTCATGATTTCTGCAATTATTGTAGCAGCGATTCCTTTTCCCGATGCGGCTGCAGCTGATCCCGGTGCCGGTGGAAGCGGAGGTAGTGCACCGGGGGCTACAACTGCCACGATATCTTATGCTGTAACCCCTGCCAATATTAACAAGGGGGTTAATTTAAATGCAGATGGGATAACTCCAGATAAGATTAAAAGTGCTTATACCTTGAGAAAAGATGATCAGAATACTTGGATTTATGAAGAACAGTTCAAATATTATCTGATTAATAGTCAAGATGCAATTATGTATAAATACAATAATCCATATTTTGTTTCTGACATTGTTCTTAGCGGGAGAGTTAACGGAGGGTCTTATCTTACAGTAGAACAAAATATATTCAGAGAATTTTTTGAAGTAGATAATCCCGCGAATTATTTAACGTTAACGTTGGCTGATTGGGGAAGTGTTAAGGCTGAACGATTTGCGGTTTATTATCCGGAGCTTTATAAAACATATGAGGCAGCATATCAAACATATTTGGGGGATAAAACTAGTCAGAATGAAGCTGCAGTTACTGTTACTGGGAAACCAACAGCTATAAAAACAGTTGATCAACAGTACAAATATTA
>JBJELS010000319.1:0-5008 GCA_051879275.1 Lachnospiraceae bacterium | reverse complement strand
TCCTGTCCCGATGTAACCGGCGTAATTATTCCTCCATGTTTACAAAACAGCATCGACATCATCGTAATTCCTGACACTTCCCCAAATCTTTCATCCCTGTATCTAAAATGGGGAACCTGAGAGGGGTAATTATCCCAATGCTCACTAAGATCGATTAATGCTTTGCAGGTTCCTTCTGTTAAGCAGGATTCATCAACCAATAGCATATCCTTTTCTTCGTCATCGCATGGTCCAACCCTACAGTTACACCGAAACGGCTTTATGTTTTTATATACAACGCAATCTTTAGTCGTGGCGTTTACCTTGCCTTCTCCGCTTTCCATTCGATTTTCTTCACATTCAAGATAAGTTGTCTCCGAAGGGTTTTCCGGAACATAAGTCCTTCCCTCTATTGTCATTTTCTTAGAAGTTGCCATGCTGCACCTAAGCTGGGCTCCACTTACCAAATATTCATCTTCATTTTTCAAATATTCTGTCTGTAGATATTCGCCGCCGCTTTTTCCTGATGTCTTATCATATCCTCGCTCTAACGCTTTGCCTATCAACTGTATTCTTGTGCCTAAATTATGGACTAACTTACCATCATGTGTAACATAAGCTGCTTTCCACTGTTCTCCCTTCATCTCCTCATCCCTTTCGTCTTACATCAATAGTATATAATTCTCTTTCCTACTGTATCCTGAACTCACCGCCTGTAAAGGAAATATCCTCACTGAGAGTCATGGAGGTTCCACCCTGTTTAACCTGAAGTGCCTCTTCTGCCGCAACCAACAAAGAGCCTGCTTCACTGGCTATCGTCAGCTTGTCCGCAGCTTCAATTAGCACATCCTTATCACTGATGATGCTGATTCCCTCACTGTCATTCATTTCCACCAGCATTCCCTGATTGTTGGTAAACAGAATAGTGTCTGGAGTGAATAAAAGCTCCTTACCATATCGGGTCTTAAAGGATTTATAATCCGGATTCTGCCGGGAAGCATCCGTTTCCTTATGGACTGCACTTAAGATAAAGCTGTCCTCTTCTCTTTCCGGAACATATAGTCGTACACTGTCTCCGATTTCCGGCATACAATACCAGCCCGTTCCATCCGGAGAGGAATACACAGTAGAATACAGAAACCATTTCTTTCCGTCAGCAGCTTTCCACTCATCTCCTTCAATTTCCACCTGTACCTTATCCTTTTGCACATTAGTGATGGTGGCGGAAAAAGAAGCACCTCCAATACCTTCATGATGAGCAGCCACTACCTGTAAGGCTACTTTCGTCTTCAGATAATAACTATGTACGCACTCTGCCCCATCATAGGCTGTCTCTATCCGATAAATACAATATTCTTTTCCTTGCCAGCTTAATCGATCTCCCAACTGGTAGATTTCCCGACTATCAAGAACCAACTCCACCATATCCGATGAGGACAGGGAAGCTAAACCGTTTTCTTGTTTGGTCAGATAGTCCCCCATATTCAGCTGCTGCCTGATCCGCCGGGTTTCCATTTCCCTCTCTCTTCCTGTGGGAAGTCCCAGAGTATAACCACAGCCCTTCCGCTGGTTCATGGGTACAAGATACTTTCCTGTCCGACCTGCCAGCCGCTTTAAGAACTGCCAGTCCGTTTCCTGATATTGGATCAAGACTCCTTCTGTTTTTTCTTCCTTTTCCTCAGCAGTTTTTACCTGTCCTTTGGGATAGGCCAGGGTCAGACCTTGATAAAGCTTCGTGCAGTCAGCTTCTTCGTTTTGAAAGACCCGAAAATGCTTCTGTCTGTCCATCAGAATAGTTCCACTATTTAACTGTAGTTCCAGAATAGTTTCATAACCGTTTTGCCCAAAAGCAAAATCTGTTACCAGTCCGTTAAAAAGCACCGTATACGTCGCTCCTTCTCCCTCTTCTTCTCCTTTTCCCATAATCCTTACCCAGGTAGGCTTCATCAATGTTCCCAGATAAGCTTCCTTCCTTTCATCCTTAATCCGCATACTCACCTTGGCCTCTCCATGCTGATTAATTCTCTGGCTGATGGTCAGCTTTTGCAACGCAATATAAGCAAATGGTTCAATCTGAATCTGTACTTCTCTCATATGTACCTCCCTTTCGGCTGCCTTTATGACTGCCTTTTCTCTTCACTTCTTGTTTCTATGGTTTCTAACAGCTTTAACACTACCGGTTTCCATCTGTCATAATCCACAAAGCTGCAATGAAAATTTCCCAGAATCATTTCTTCTTGTAAAAAAAATAAAAATAGCAGGCTGTATAGACTCTCATCAAGGCAAAATCCCCGGTAGTCCAGCCAGGCTACTTTAAGCTCCCCTGTCTTAACCACTCCTGTCTCATAAAAAACCTGCTGTTTCCATCTTTTTTTCATTTCCTGTTGAATTTCTTTCAGCGTATCTTCCACTTCTTTATCTTTCTGTTCCCTCATCAAGGGCAGACAGTTAAAGGCCAATGTAGCATTCCCATAGCGATCACTTAGAATAAGCTTCGGGCGGTTCCGGTTTGGATATTTTATCTTTTGTTTACTTTCCGACATTTCCTGTAATTCCTCCGGTAAAAAAAGAGAAAACTTTTGTCCTCCAAAATACTTTCTGCTGAAACCTGCCATTTTTTCACTTTCCAAAAGCTCTTCCATACTTTTGTTTTCCCATCGGTTTCTTTGCTGTTTTTTTCGCAAAGCAAGAATGATTTTGTCTGGATACTTTTCTTTATCTGCCATCCTGCTCCCCCATTTAATTCCATACGCGCACGGTATTATGGTCGTCATCTAAAAAAACAATTCCTTCATCCGTACTTAATATCAAAAATAAAGAGTTTCTCTTTGGATATTCTGCTGATTCCAACCCTGTAAACTTTGCCTTATATGCCTCCAATTCTTCCGGGGTTGTCTGCTTTACCTCTGCTTCTTGGTCTCTGTAAATATCTAATACTTCTTTCATTCCTCCCCAATATCCTTCACCCATTTTCCTTGCTTCTTCTTCAGAAAAATCCTTAAAAATATAATAGCCTTCCTCATTTCTCATCTGGGCTGCACCATCTCTGGTTTCCCACTCTACAAACATAATTTTTGATTTATATCCATCTTCTTTTCCTATTTCTCCATAAATATCTACAAAGCTGCGTGTCCCATAGTTTGAACAAACATGGAAATAATATTTTCCATTATCCTTGTCCTCATAAATTTCTGTTGTCTCAAGAGACAAGTATTCAAACAGCTTTCTACCTTCTACATCATACACATAGTTGTAGTATATTATCCCACTCATTGCTACTGTTGTTTTTGTTAATATAATTTCTGCCTGACCATCTTCATTATGATCCATGCAGGATACACTCCATGATTTATGTTCTGTGCCTGCCTGAATATTGGTTAGATGTTCAACAATCAATTCTTTATTATCTTCTATAAGCTGCTTTGCAGCTATTCTATAGTCTTTCTTCTCCTCTTCTGACATCATTGAGGCATCTGATTCTTCTATATAATCTACCGAACTTGTCTCGTTACCTGATGATTCCACCTCATCGTAATCGATTTTGAAACTAACCTCCATACTTGTTATTGGCTCACTCTGACTACTGCCTCCGTTGACTTCCATATCTTGCTCTGTATAATTTAACTGCTCCTTTTCACACCCCGTTATCAATAGAGCTAAAGCCAGACCGATTACTGTTTTTTTCTTCCTGTTTATTCCCATATCATCACTGTATTTCCATTCTTATCTTCTACAAATATTTTTTGACTATTACTATTACAATATATTGATCCCCCCTTTTCCAGTTCTTCTTGTGGGTAATTTAGCATCTGATAGCGATAATCTTCTAAAATATTACTTATACTTTCTTTTTCTTTCTCTTCTAACAGCCCAGTCATTTCATGAAGACCATTGCTCATTGCCAGTATCTCTTCATTTGTTAATTCATTAAAAATATAATATCCTTCTTCCACTTTATCTGCCTGTTCCTTTCCAGTTCTTGTATCCCACTCAATAAACATCATTTCTACTTTAGGAGTCTCCAAACCACTAATTTCCCAATAAACCCCTATAATATTTCTTCCGGTAATATACATTTTATTATGTATATAAAAAATATTCTTCTCTTCGTCATTATATATTTCAGGTATTCCCAAGGATAAAAATTCAAATTGCTTATCGCCCACCAAGTTATATACATAGTTATAGGAAATAATACCCGATGCCTCGGCATAAGACTTAGATAGGATAATCTCCGCTATTTCATCTCGATTAAAATCAAAATAGAAAATGTCAAACCACTTATATGGAGCCTCTTTAGGAAATTCTCTCAAAAACTCTACTATCATTTGTCTATTTTCTTCAACGATAATCTTTGCACTATCTTCATAACTTTGAGCTATGGTATCTGTTTTTTCTTCTGAAACTATTTCCCCTGAGCTTCCAGCAAAATCTTCTACCTTTTTTGAAAGTTTATCCGCTATTATCCCTAAATTACTTACCAACATCTCACTACTTATAGATTTATTCTGTATTAAATATTCTTTGTTTTTTTTTAAACTAAATGTAAATCCAATTACCACTACCACCAAAAACAGAACTATAACCTTAGCTATTTTAGTTTTCATCATTATACCCCCTTAACATCCAGCCATCTAAGTAGTTCCCTGTCACAAGTACTTCATCCTCATAAGAGTATACTTTTTCTATTATAATTCCCTCACCATCCAATAACTTATCAAGACTAACATTATCTCCGTCTTCACCATTTTCTGTAACTCCTCCCTTTGGTATATTATCTACAATAAATTCTACTATGCTATTATGGGGATAAAAATCCTCTCTATTGGAAGAATGCTTTTCATCGGATACAATTACATCCATGCTATATGTCTCACCCTTTTGATCTGCAAGCTCAATTTGTAGCATATAGCCAAAATTGATGTTTGTATCTTCCGGAGGCTCACAATATACATTTGCCATTTCAATAAACCCTGGTGCCATTGCTACACAATAATAGTCATTTTCGCTATTCTCCCCAACAGCTTTT
>JBJELS010000318.1:0-5027 GCA_051879275.1 Lachnospiraceae bacterium | reverse complement strand
GTTCCAAATTTCCCTTATCAGTACCGGTATCGATATTTGATTCCTGAGTCCACGCAGTTTCCACAGCAGTATAAGCCTCTTCCAAATTTGCCTGCAAATCATCATAGGAGACAGAAGAGGTTTCCGCTACTTCACTGCTTTCGTTATTTGCAGCTTCACTGCTCTCGTTGATTACTGCATCATTATCATTGGGTGCCTTAGGATCACTCGCAGGAATCAGCTTTGGGACAATAGATGACAGAGCCACCAAAACCAGGATAGCTGCCATAACAGGTATAACAATTTTAAATATAGTCGATTTCTTCTTGCATTGGCGGGAATCTGTCAAAACACTTGTTGCACCTGACTGCACTTTGGGGGGGATACTTGCACTGACAGGAGATTCCGATTTAGGTGAACATGATGTACCGCATGCAGGGCAAAACGCAGCTGTATCATTCAATTCCTTACCGCATTTTAAGCAATACATTATCAATTTCCTCCTTCATTTGTTCTTTACTACTCATTTTCTTTATCCTTTTTTATTGCATAGGTAAGCGGTAACTACCGGTAATATGGCAAGTAACAATATAACAATACTAAACACAGATAAAGAAAATCCTAATTCTGATAATCCATATCCTACTAATTTCCCTACTAATGATTTTGAATGAAATATACTATAATCAAAATACAGCATTCCTACAGTAAAAACTGATATTATGCTTCCCATAACCACTTGAGCTGTATTTTTTCTTAAAAGTGCCATATCGAAAAACAAGATTGCAAACAAAATAGCTCCGCAAAACATGATGAGAAGATATTTCATACTATCATCAGAAAGATTGGAAGAAAGATTCAGTATGCCAAATTGCGTTGGCGCAAGTTCTCCACCTAACTCTTCGATAAGCCCATCTAAAATCTGATAGGATAAGGAATCCTCGTATTTGTTCGATATAATTGGTAGGGTAAATAAAGAAACCAGATATGCTATTAAGGAAACAAGCCCAACAACATTAAACTTATTGCCCGTTTGACTGCCAAGAATGCAAAAAACGATGGGGAATACCACATACGGCATAACAGCACCAATAATCGGCATTGTTATCGACACTATGGCATAAGCGACTGTTCCTAACAAAACTGTTTTTATTATCATTTTGTCATCCGCTTTAGAAGCAGCAATGGCATACGTCAAAACTCCGGCACTTATAATTTCAAAAAAAACTGAAAAACCCAGTAAATAGCTGATTATTAAACTCATTACTTACCTCCCATTGCAACTAAAGAATAAGCCCAAATTAAGCCATGAATAATAGCATATATTAACGGAATAAAGCCAACAAGAATAGCTACCTTATTCTTTCTCTTATAAACAGGAAGTTCTTCGCTTTCATTACCATTACTTTCAACGGAAACCTGATTGACTGTTTCTTTTTTAGTCTCCGGTGTCGTTACTGTTGTTTTAGCTCCACAATATGGGCAAAAGCTGGCCGCATCACTTGTCTCTTTTCTGCAGTTTTTACAATACATTTCTCATTCCCCCTCGTATTCAGACTATTTTAGTGCCACATGCTTCGCAGAATAATGCTCCTTCCACAAGTTTCTTCCCACATTTCGGACAGCTCTGCCCTTGATTGGTATTATTAGCTGCCTGCATATTATTTGTTGTGCCTAGGATAGGCGAAAAATCTATTGGCGTAACAGCCTTACCGCATCTGTTGCAAAACGCACTATCCGCTGTTATGAAGGAATTGCAGCTATCACACATCCTCTGTCCATCCAAGCTTAGGCGATACTGGTGCCAAATATATTCTTCTTTTGCTTTAGTATTGATAGTTTCGATTTGTGCAGCAAACTCCGACGCCGTATTATCTTTGTTCGCTTCAAAATAGGTCTTGCCTAATTCATAAATAGCATCATCTATTGACTTTTTTGCCTTTATCCAGCCATTCTCAGCTTCACGCATTTTGCTGCTATTTCCATCTTGTACCTCTGTTTTGGGTATGTTCCTTTTTAAAAAATCCATGTTTTCCTCCCTGGTATGTATTATTCTATTGACTGTACTCCTTTATTTTCTGTTGCAAATATCTGGAATAATTATAAATCCACACTCTTTCAAAGTCAACTATATCAATACATAATCCACCTTTTCAATACATAATATGTAGTATTATAGGCACGGAGGAGGTTTTGATATGGTTGACTTTGGAAACGTACTCAAGACATTGCGTTTAAGAGAAAATATGACCCAAGCACAACTAGCCCAAAAATTAGGTCTTACAAAATCTGTTATAAGTGCTTATGAAACAGGTCTGCGACTTCCTTCTTATGATATTCTTATTCACATTGCAAGAATATATAATGTAAGTACTGATTATTTGTTAGGCTTAGAACATAAGCAGGAAATAGATTTATCCGGTCTGTCGCAGGAAGAAATAGATGCTCTCTTGAATTTGATTAAGGCTATGAAGCGAAACTAAACAATAATCAGCAACGACTTGTAAATGACAAAATGCGGCAAAAGGCTTGATTTTCCTTCTGTCGCATTTAACCATGATTCTCTTCATTGCTTTCGATAATATAATGAGCTATGGCCATGGCTCTCTCTTCAATATAGTCTTTCAAGGATAACCCCTCAGCATATTTTTTTACCATTCTATGAAGGCAACGGATAAAGGATGATTTTTTTTTCAAGGAGTGCTATAATTGACAAAGAGTTTTGTTAAAAGGTGGTTAATATGCTGGGAATCAAGAAAAATACGAAGCAGGGCCTGAATATTATCATTGTAGGATGCGGAAAAGTAGGCTCCACTCTTGTGGAGCAGCTTTGCAAGGAAGGCCATGACATTACCATTATCGATACCAATCCGGGGAAGATTCAGGAAATGACCAATCTCTATGATATCATGGGCATTGACGGAAACGGTGCCAGCTACAGTATCCAGGATGAAGCCGGAATAAAGAATGCCGATCTATTGATCGCCGTTACCGGTTCCGATGAACTGAATCTGCTGTGCTGTACAGTGGCAAAGCAGGTGGGAGACTGTGCAGCCATTGCCAGAGTACGTAATCCTGACTACAGCAAAGAGGTGGATTATCTTCGGAACAAGCTGGGGCTGGCCATGATTATCAACCCGGAGCTGGAGGCTGCCAGAGAAATCGCCCGCATCCTCTATCTGCCAACTGCTTTGGAGGTCAATTCCTTTGCCCATGGGCAGGCAGAGCTGATTAAATTTAAAATTCCGCAAGGAAATACTTTGGACGGTATGTCTATTGCCCAACTGGATCAATCCTTTCCCATCAAGGTTCTGATCTGTGTATTAGAGCGGGCGGGGCAGGTACATATTCCCTCCGGTGATTACATCTTACAGGCCGGAGACGTTATCTCCTTTGTCGCACCCAGAAGTAAGGTACGAAGCTTTCTCTCCAATATTGCCGTAAAGACCCACCGGGTAAAAAATACGATGATTATCGGAGGTGGAAAAGCCGCTTACTATCTGGCCTCCCAGCTATTGCATATGGGAATTGCGGTAAAAATCATCGAAATGGATAAAAAACGCTGTGAAGAGCTGAGTCTTCTGCTTCCCAAGGCAATCATTATTCATGGGGACGGCAGTGACGGCGAGCTTTTAAAGGAAGAAGGGATTACCCACGTTGAATCCCTGGTTCCCCTTACGGGGATAGATGAAGAAAATATTATGCTGAGTCTTCACGCTAAGGAAATCTCCAATGCCAAAGTTGTTACCAAGGTTAATCGGATGACCTTCAAAAGCGTTATAAACTCTTTGGATCTGGGAAGTGTCATCTACCCAAGACAGATAACCTCCGAGGCTATCATTGCCTATGTAAGAGCCAAGAGTGATTCCAAAAACAACAGTATTGAAACCCTGTACCACATGTTCGATTCCCAGGTGGAGGCAATTGAATTTCTTGTTGACTCTTCCTCAGAGGTAACCGATATTCCCCTTAAGGATCTTAAGACAAAGGATCAGGTGCTGATTGCCTTTATCAATCGAAACGGAACCATTATCATTCCCAGCGGTCAGGACTGTATTCTGGTGGGGGATACGGTTATGGTGGTTACCACCCATACCGGTTTTGATGATTTGCAGGATATTTTAAATTAGGGAGGCTGACAGGTAATGAATCTTCCGATTATACGTTATGTATTGGGCTATGTGTTAAAGCTTCAGGCTATGTTTATGCTTCTTCCCTGCCTTACTGCACTGATTTATCGGGAACGGGAAGGCTTTTTCTATCTGGTCACCGCTCTTTTATGCCTGGCTATCGGTCAACTGATGAGCCACAAACGCCCCAGAGAGCAGGTTTTTTATTTAAAGGAAGGCTGTGTAGCCACTTCTTTAAGCTGGATTCTGTTAAGTGTTTCCGGGGCCATTCCCTTTCGGTTAAGTGGGGAAATTCCTCATTTTACCAATGCTTTATTTGAAACCGTTTCCGGTTTTACCACCACCGGCTCCAGTATTCTCAGTGATGTGGAGGCCATGTCACGCTGTTCTCTTCTGTGGCGCAGCTTTACCAACTGGATCGGCGGTATGGGAGTATTGGTATTTTTATTAACCATAATTCCCCTAAGCGGCGGCTCTCATATGAATCTGATGCGTGCCGAAAGCCCGGGACCCTCCGTAGGTAAGCTGGTACCGAAAATTAAATCCACTGCCCGTATTCTTTATCTGATTTATCTGAGTCTGACTCTGTTGGAATTTCTTTTGCTGATTGCGGGAGGTATGCCTGTTTTCGATGCAATTAACGCTTCCTTCAGCACCGCAGGGACAGGAGGCTTCGGGATAAAAAACAGCAGTATGGGAGGATATTCTTCCTATCATCAATGGGTAATCACCATTTTTATGTTGATTTTTGCCATTAATTTTAATGCCTATTATCTGATACTTTTACGAAAGGCAAAGCAGGCCTTTCATCTGGAAGAGGTGAGATGGTATTTCGGTCTTGTCGGCGCCTCTATCCTGATTGTTTTTTTGAATCTTCTTCAAAGTGGGGTTTCCGCCCTGGATGCTCTCAGACATTCT
>JBJELS010000317.1:0-5054 GCA_051879275.1 Lachnospiraceae bacterium | reverse complement strand
CCATCCTAAAACGACTTTGCCGGCAATAGGCGGCTGGAGTAAAAGCTGTTCAAGATTTTTCCCAAATACAGCAATGGCTCCATCCTCAGCCTTCTGCGTAAGTTCATTTCGGATTTCTCTCTCAATAGCCGGTGCAATCAACCGCTGATAGCTGTCTGCAGCTATCTCCTGCAAAACAGGAGTGGTCACCGGATTTACCGAATCAGGATCAGCAGGCCAGTTCCCTTTAATGATCTGCTTTTCCAGATAAGTCAGAATCCGTTCTACAGGAGCCTCTATCTTAACCGTGAGAATCTTTTCATTCTCTCCCCGATTAATGGCCAGTGTCCGATGGCCGGCTACCTGCTTAAGGGGCTCTTCATATTGATAGTACATTTCATAAACTGACTGGGACTTTTCATCCTTAGCCGTACTGGTCAGCTTTCCCTCTTCCAGAGTAAGCCTGCGAATATAAGTACGGTAATCCGCCTCATCAGATATTGTCTCTGCCAGAATATCTTTTGCACCCTGAAGGGCATCTTCTGCTGTTTCAACTCCTTTTTCCTGAGAAATATATTGAGAAGCTTCCTGAAAAAGATCTGTCCGAATTTCCTGTTCATAAATCAGTTTTGCCAAAGGCTCGAGTCCTTTTTCCTTTGCCACACTGGCACGTGTTTTCCTTTTTGGTCGATAAGGGCGGTAAAGGTCTTCTACAAGAACCTGGGTCTGTGCAGCAAGAATCTTCTCCTTAAGTTCTTCCGTCAGCTTTCCCTGCTCCTCTATACTTCCCAGAACCTGCTGCTTCTTTTCCTCCAGGTTACGCAGATAAACCAATCGTTCATGAAGACTTCTCAGCTGCTCATCATTTAAGGAGCCTGTCACCTCCTTACGATAACGGGAAATGAAAGGAATGGTATTTCCTTCATCAATAAGTCCTACTGCAGCTTCAACCTGCCATTTTTTTACTCCCAGTTCATCTGTTATTTTCTGTAATATATCCATGTATTGCTCCTGTTCTCAGACTTATTTTTATTCTGATTGAATAAATGTCTGTTTAATCCTCCCCTATTTTACCTATTTACCATTGAAAATTCAATATCCATAATTGTCTAGAATAACAGAAATCATAAAACAATTTTTTATTTGTACTTCCTTTAAAGAAGTGCTATACTTTATTTGTAAAATTTTGTTTAAGGAAGTCCTTTAAATGAACAGCACAAGCTATAATGAAATGAATATGAATATGCCCATAAGAACTGCTGCTCCCAATTCCTTTGCCATGGCTTCCAGGACTCTGGGGATAATCTCTTTATTATGTATGATTATGGATTTTATGCTTATCAGCTTGATTTGTGGCTCTTTGGCCATTATTCTGGCTGTTTTATCCCGTGGAAGCAATCGCTCAATCAGCAGCCCTGCCAGGGTCGGACTGGTCTGCGGTACAGTGGGAGTTGCTGTTGAACTGTTCGTTCTTTTGGTTCAGATTTATGCAATTCTTTTTTTTCCTCAGGTTCGTGAACAGTATAATATGCTTTATCAGCAGATGTATGAGCAGCTGTATGGTGAGCCCGCTGAAGAAAACCCGTATTTTTTTTATGAAAACATGGATATTCCCCGTGTGGAAGGAGGAGACTTATGATTAATCCTATTGATTATTCCAACTATAATCCTTTTGGAAGCAGTATTGTCCGCAATCCTTCCGAAAGCACCCTGAAGATACCCGGAAGGGAGTCTTCCCCGGCAGAATGTGAAACCTGTAAGAACCGCAAATATCAGGATGGTTCAGATGAAATGGTTTCCTATAAAGCTCCTACCAGAATTTCTCCCGGACGTGCTGCCTCTGCTGTCCGTGCCCATGAGCAGGAACATGTCAGTAATGCTTACAGCGATGCCGCGCAGAATAACGGTAAGGTGCTTTCCGCCAACGTTACCCTGAAAACCTCCATTTGCCCGGAATGTGGCCGTTCCTATGTGGCCGGCGGTACTACCCAGACACAGATTAAATATTACAATGAGAAAAACCCCTATCAACAGGATTTAAGGAATACCGATGCCATTAAGTACAAGGGTATGAATGTGGATATCGCCTGTTAGATACTAATTTAAAAAGAAGGGATGGTAATGGGGCCGGCTTATGCCGGCCTTAATCTTATAATGATGAATGAAAAAAAAGTACAAACCTGTAGTGAACTGAAGCAGACTGCCAGAGGGATAATGCTGGGGAAATACCGAACGGCCATTTCCGTTCTTTTAGCCACTGAATTGATTATTACCGTTATCACCTTATTAACCAGTATAAACGGTGTGGCTTACACCCTTACCGATTGGCTCATTCAATTCCTGATTACCTTTATTATCAGTTTATTCAGTGCAATCTTATATGTGGGGATTAATGCCTTCTACCTCAATATAGCCTGTCAAAAGCCTTATCAGCTTTCAGATATCTTCACAGGCTTTAGAACCTCACCGGATAAGGCCATTGGAATCCAGTTTTTTGTCCAGCTGCTTTCCCTCTTACCTCTCTTAATTATTCTGGCCTTTATTTTTTATCTGATCAGTCCTCTTTTGGGAAGTGGACATTATTCCTTATCCAATGATACAGCAGCCGTTTTAAGCTTTATTTTTCTACTTACTATTTTGCTGATTATAGGTCTTTCCATTTCTTTATGGATATCCTACGGCTACTCACAATGCTTCTATTTATTATTGGATTTTCCCCAAAAGAATATTTTTCAGTTGATGAAAATGAGCCGTAAGCTAATGAAAGGGCAAAAGCTGCGTTTCCTTTATCTTCAGCTCAGCTTCCTTCCTTTGCTTTTTGTATCCCTGCTTAGTTTAGGAATCGGCTTTCTATTCGTTACTCCTTACCAGAATATGACCTATGCTCTGTTTTATCTCGATTTACTGGGTTATAAAGCTGCTATGGAGCAAACTGATGATTCTTCTTTGCAGAATATGCCCCGTATTGATTATCAGGTTTAAATAATTCCAAATAAAAAGTCCTGAAAATTCTATGTATTTTCAGGACTTTTTATCGTCTATCAATTTAATTCTTATTTAGAATAATCATAGAAACCTTTACCGGTCTTAATTCCCAGCTGTTTTCCACGAACCATTTTCTTTAAGAGAGGATGAGGACGATATTTAGGATCTCCTGTTTCATCATAAAGAACATTCATGATTGCCAGACAGATGTCCAGACCGATTAAATCTCCCAGAGCCAAAGGTCCCATAGGATGATTTGCACCAAGCTTCATTGCTGTGTCGATACCTTCAACAGAAGCAATACCATCAGCATAAATACCTACAGCTTCATTAATCATAGGAATTAAAATTCTGTTAACTACGAAACCGGGACCTTCTTCAACCTGTACAGGCTCTTTTCCAATTTCAACGGAAATTTTCTTAATCTTATCTACTATTTCTACAGGAGTATTAAGGCCTGCAATAACCTCAACCAGCTTCATTCTGTTGGCAGGATTAAAGAAATGCATACCGATTACGGGTCTGTCCAGACCTGCACCAATTTCCGTAATGGAAAGGGAAGAAGTGTTGGTCGCAAAGATGCAGGTAGAAGGAACGATATCCTGTAATTCCTTAAAGGTCTGCTGCTTAACAGACATAACCTCCAGAGCTGCTTCAATAATCAAATCTGCCTCTGTACAGATATCCTTTGTACCGGTAGTAATCTTATTTAAAATAGCATCTGCTGCTTCCTGAGTTGTCTTTCCTTTGGAAACCAGCTTGCTTAATCCTTTTTCAATTCTTGCCTTACCGTTAGCAGCAAACTCGTCGTTAATGTCACAAAGATATACTTCATAGCCTTCTGCTTCCGCAAAAGCCTGTGCAATTCCTGCCCCCATAGTTCCGGCACCGATAACGCCAACTTTCATGTTAAATTCCTCCTTATTTTCAATGAATTATGGGAGAGGCTCTACAGACCTCTCCGCATTTGTTTTATCTTAGCAGTTCTTGAAAGGCTCCTTCACCTTATCCTTATTCTTGTCAAGGAAAAATGCCATTCCATATTTCTGATCTTCAGTTTCAAAGCAGTCGCCAAACAGCTTCTCCTCAATTACAATGGCCTTATCCATATCTACGTCAAGCCCATCATTAATTGCTTTCTTACAATTACGAACAGCAATAGGCGCATTTTTAGCAATGCCTGCTGCCATCTTCTCTGCTGCAGGCAGCAGCTCTTCCTGAGAATAAACTGCATTCACCAGACCAATTCTGTATGCTTCATCAGCCTTAATGTTTCTTGCTGTATAAATCAGCTGCTTTGCCATACCGGGGCTTACTAAACGGGCAAGCCTCTGTGTTCCGCCGAAACCGGGAGTAATTCCCAATCCCACCTCAGGCTGGCCGAAAACAGCATTATCTGAACAGATTCGGATATCACAGCTCATGGCAATTTCGCATCCGCCACCCAGAGCAAATCCATTGATTGCTGCAATTACAGGAATAGGGAAGGTTTCCAGCTTACGGAAAACATCGTTTCCTTTCTTGCCGAAGGCTTCTCCTTCTGCCTTAGTCAGGCTGCTCATTTCTCCAATATCCGCACCTGCTACAAAGGACTTCTGTCCTGCACCGGTAAGAATCAGACATCTGATTTCCTCCAAATTAACAGCGTCCAGTGTTTTATCCAATTCATCCAATACAGTAGAATTAAGCGCATTCAGAGCTTTTTCACGGTTAATGGTGATAATTCCCACAGCACCCTTTACTTCATATAAAATGAATTCCATATGTATCTCTCCTTTTTATGGATTATGAAAAACTTCGTTATCTTAACTCAACTAAATTTCAGGCAGAAATTAATCTCTCTCAACCAGAGTGGAGCATCCCATGCCACCACCGATACACAGAGTGGCAAGACCCTTCTTCGCACCTTTTTTCTCCATCTCATGAAGTAAAGTAACCAGAATACGGCATCCGGAAGCACCTACAGGGTGTCCGATCGCAATAGCACCACCGTTGGGATTCAGCTGTTTCTCTACGTTAATACCTAAATCCTTACCAACAGCTACAGACTGTGCTGCGAAAGCTTCGTTTGCTTCAATGATATCAATATC
>JBJELS010000316.1:0-5089 GCA_051879275.1 Lachnospiraceae bacterium | reverse complement strand
CAGAATATGATTTGGCAGACCGACAGGAAGAAATCCTTACCGGACTGGTAAAAATCTCTAAGGAGGCTGCAGGAAACCGGGCATGGGTTGCAGGAGATATTACCATGACCGGTGAGCAGCTGAGCCCTATCGGCCGGATGGATTTTGAGGAGCTGGTAGATATTTATAAGGAACAGATTAGCTATATGGAAGCGGCTGGAGTGGATCTGCTTGTGGTAGAGACTATGATGAGTCTGCAGGAAACCCGTGCAGCCATCATTGCAGCACGGGAAATCAGCCAGCTTCCCATTATGGCCACCATGACCTTTGAAGCGGAGGGAAGGGCACTTTTTGGAACCGATATTCTTACGGCAGCTGTGGTTTTGGAAAGCCTGGGAGCAGATGCCTTCGGAATTAACTGCTCCACGGGGCCGGAACAGATGCTTCCCCTTCTGGAGCAGATTAAGTCCGCAGTGAGCATTCCGTTGATTGCCAAGCCCAATGCAGGACTTCCCATGCTGGACGAGGAAGGGAATACGGTGTACAACATGGAAGCGGAAGAATTTGCCCATGAAACGGCAAAGCTGCTGGAGGCAGGAGCATCCATTCTGGGCGGCTGCTGCGGAACGACTCCCGAGCATATTCGTGCACTTACCACGTTGTTAAAGGATAAGAAGCCGGTTGAACGAAAGGTCATCAGGCAGCGTTATGTTACTTCTGAACGGCAGACCCTTGCCTTTGGACTAAATGATCCCTTTATTGTAGTGGGAGAGCGGATTAATCCTACGGGAAAGAAAAAGCTTCAGGAAGAGCTGAGAAAAGGGAAGATGGATATGGTAACGGAATTTGCTGCCTCTCAGGAGGAAAAGGGAGCGGCTATTCTGGATGTAAATATGGGAATGAGCGGCATAGATGAAAAAGAGCTGATGCTGAAGGCACTGGAGGAAATTTCACAGGTGACTAACCTGCCGCTTTCCATTGATTCCAGTTATATTGAGGTATGCGAGGCGGCACTTCGCCGCTATCCGGGCCGGGCTTTATTGAATTCTATTTCTCTGGAAAAAGAAAAGGTGGAAAGGCTTTTGCCTATTGCCCGAAAATACGGGGCAATGTTCGTTCTTTTGCCGCTTTCCGATAAGGGAATACCGGAAACGCTTGAAGAAAAGATTAAGATTATTGACGAATTGTGTGAAAGAGCATTTGCCATTGGCTTTACCAAAGAGGATATTGTTGTGGACGGGCTGGTGGTAACCATTGGTGCCGACAGGAAGGGTGCGCTGGAGGCACTGGAAACCATTCGTTACTGCAAGGAAAAGGGCCTGGCCACCACCTGCGGCCTTTCCAATATTTCTTTTGGTCTTCCTGAGCGGATTATGATCAATGCGGGATTTTTAACCATGGCTATCCAGGCAGGGCTTACGATGGCTATTGCCAATCCCGGGCAGGATTTGCTGATGGCGGCAGCCTTTGCCGGGGATTTACTGCTGAATAAGGAAGACAGTGATATCCGCTATATTGAAAAGATGGAGACCATATCCATCGGCACTGCGGCTCCAAAGGAGAATAAAACGAAGCAGAGTGAAGCTGCCGGTGATTCTCCCCTTTATGAGCTGGTATTAAAAGGAAAGAAAGGGCAGATTGCAGCAGTTACGGAGGAACTATTGCAGGAAGGAAGAGAAGCCGGTGAGCTGTTAAACAACAGTCTGCTTCCTGCTATTAATGAAGTGGGAGATTTATTTGACCAGGGAAAGTATTTTCTTCCCCAGCTGATTAACAGTGCAGAGGCGATGAAGGCCTCCATTGCCGTTTTACAGCCTCATCTGCAGAAGGAGACACAGGGAGAAAATATGCCTGTTGTGGTTTTTGCCACTGTGGAAGGGGATATTCATGATATTGGAAAGAATCTGGTGGTATTGATGCTGAAAAATCACGGTTTTGTGGTGCATGATCTGGGAAAGGATGTTCCCAAGGAGGAGATTGTAGCCAAAGCCTTTGAAACCAATGCCGATGTGATCGGGCTTTCTGCGTTGATGACTACTACCATGCAGGAGATGAAGCAGGTGGTAGACTATGCCAAAAAGCAGAATTGTAAAGCTAAGATTATTATCGGAGGAGCGGTAATTACCGAGGATTATCAGCATCAGATCGGTGCCGACGGTTATAGTAAGGATGCAGCGGACACGGTGCGGCTGCTGAAAAAAATGTTTAATATCGGAGAATAAGAATCTGATAGAAGAAGGAGGTAAATCGCATGATAGGTGCAGATTTTATGATAAAGTGTCTGGAAGAAGAGGGTGTGGATACTGTCTTTGGTTATCCCGGTGTAGCTATCTGCCCTTTTTTTAACAGTATGACCAATTCTACCATACGTCCGGTTTTAATCCGTACAGAGCAGAATGCAGCCCATGCCGCAAGCGGACTGGCTCGTGTTACCGGTAAAGTGGGGGTTTGCGCAGTGACCAGCGGTCCCGGTGCTACGAATCTGATTACCGGTATTGCTACGGCCTTTGCTGACAGTATTCCTCTGGTCTGTATAAGTGGACAGGTGGATTCTTCTCTGTTGGGAAGTGATGTTTTTCAGGAAGCAGATATTACCGGAGCCGCAGAATCCTTCGTAAAATACAGCTATCTGGTTCGGGATGCAGAGGAAATTCCCCGTATTTTTAAGGAGGCCTTTCACATTGCAAATACAGGAAGAAAGGGCCCCGTATTAATTGATATTCCCATTGATGTACAGAATCAGACCGTGGGGAAATTTAAATATCCTGAGGAAACAAAAATGCGAACCTACAAGCCTACGGTTAAGGGAAACATTGTCCAGATTCAGAAGGTTATCAGGGAGCTGGGAAAGACGAAGCGTCCTGTTATCTATGCAGGAGGAGGGGTTTTTCTGGCTGATGCTCAGAAGGAATTACAGGAATTTGCGGAAAAATTCAGCCTTCCGGTAGTCAGTACCATGATGGGAATCGGAGCCCTGCCTACAGAGCATCCTCTGTATTTTGGCATGGTGGGAAATAATGGAAGAGGCTATGCAAATCGTGCCATCAGGGAAGCGGATTTATTGATTATGGTAGGGGCCAGAGTAGCTGATCGTGCGGTGAATCAGCCGGAGCTGGTTCTTCGGGATAAAGTATTGGTACATATCGATGTGGATCCCTGTGAAATCGGGAAAAATGCCGGTCCTACCATTCCCCTTGTAGGAGATGCCAAGTCTATTTTTGAAGATTTGTGTAAGGAAGAGGTGGACAATGATCATACGGTATGGCTGGAGACCTTAAGGCTCCACGTGCAGAATATGACTCCGAAGCATAAAGCAGATAACGAGTATGTAGATCCCAGAGCCTTTATCCGTATGCTTTCCCAAAAAATGGATGAGGATGGAATCTACGTTGCAGATGTGGGGCAGAATCAGATTTGGTCCTGTGCCCACCATGTGGTAAAGAAAGGCCGCTTTTTGACTTCCGGAGGAATGGGAACCATGGGATATTCTCTCCCGGCGGCCATGGGAGCCAAAATAGGCTGCCCTGACCGGCAGGTGGTAGCGGTTTGCGGAGACGGTTCCTTCCAGATGTCCATGATGGAGCTGGCAACCATGGTTCAGCATAATGTTCCGGTAAAGATTGTTATCTTAAATAATAAAGTGTTGGGCATGGTGCGGGAGTATCAGCATTATTCCTATAAAGACAATTATACCGTTATCGATTTAAGCGGAGGGCCCGACTTCGGTAAACTGGCCCAGGCCTATGGTATTCCCTTTATTCGTGTGGAAAAGATGGAAGAGGCCAAAGCCGGTATTGAAAAGCTTCTAGGTACGGAAGGCCTGGTTTTGATGGAATGCCTTATTGATCCTATGGATCTGGCAAAATAGGAGGAAATGCGAATGAAACGAATTTATTCCGTTTTGGTGGAAAATCGTTCCGGTGTGCTGTGCAAGGTTGCCGGGCTTTTTTCCAGAAGAAATTTCAATATTGATTCTTTGGTGGTGGGAGAAACCGACGACTCGTCCGTATCCTGTATGACCATTGTCAGCACCGGTGACCGCCGTACCATCGAACAGATCGAAAAACAGCTGAATAAAAAGCTGGATGTCATTAAGGTAAATACCTTTGAGGAAGAGGAGAGCATCAGCAGGGAACTGATGCTGGTTAAGGTAAAATACAATAAGGGAAATCGTAAGGATATTATGGAAATCTGCAAGATGATGAATATGGAGAATCAGCACGCCTATGTGGTAGATTTTTCCAAAAGTCATATGATTATCCAGGTATGTGATATTCCGGAAAGAACCCAGCTTTTTTTGAAGCTGCTGCAGGGAATCAGTATCGTTGAAGTGGCCAGAACAGGTACGGTGGCGTTAAAAAAATGCTGTGAAACAAAGTAATTATAGTCTTTCAACTTATAACCTGAAGTTATATCCTGTATTCCGGGACTTCATACGTTGACATTGACATTTTTAGTTGCTATATTAGGAGAAGAGATAAGGCTGTCTGCCTAATGGCAGAGACAAAAGGCGGGAGATTGGTATGAAAAAGAAAGTATTTCAGTTATTGGTGGATAATACCTCAGGTGTATTAAGCCGTATTTCCGGCTTGTTTTCCAGACGGGGATATAACATTGAAAGCATTACGGCAGGAACTACCGCAGACCCCAATATTACCAGAATCACCATTGTTGCCAGCGGTGATGATGAAATACTGGAGCAGATTGAAAAGCAGGTGGGTAAGCTTGAGGATGTAAGAGACATCAAGGAGCTTAGGCCTGAATCCAGTGTATATCGTGAACTTGCCTTAATTAAAGTAAGAGCCAGTGCCCAGAAAAGGCAGGGAGTTATTGAAATAGCCAATATTTTCCGTGCCAATATCATTGATGTGGCTCAGGAAGGTCTGATTATTGAGATGACCGGAAATCAGGATAAGATTGATGCCTTTATCAAGCTGCTGGACGGATACGAGATTCTGGAGCTGGCAAGAACCGGTATAGCCGGCCTGAGGCGGGGAACAGAGGATATTGTCTATCTGTAGATTACATAGTGAAACTTTTAGGGTAACCTTTAGTTTAGACAATATGTAATGACCTCCACATTGTAGGTTCGTGGATTTACCTGTATACT
>JBJELS010000315.1:0-5144 GCA_051879275.1 Lachnospiraceae bacterium | reverse complement strand
TCCTTCTATTTAATGTGGCTTTTTACGGCTTCAGCAACGGCCTCGGCAACCCTGGGATTAAAGGGCTGAGGCAGAATGTTGTCCTCGTTTAATTCCTCTTCGCCAACAAGATTTGCAATGGCAAGTGCAGCAGCCAGCTTCATTTCCTCTGTAATCTGCTTTGCCCTGCCTTCCAGAGCACCTTTGAAAATTCCGGGAAAAGCAATAACATTATTGACCTGATTGGGAAAATCACTTCTTCCGGTGCCTACAATCCGTGCGCCGGCAGCCTTTGCCAGCTCCGGCATAATTTCCGGAACAGGATTGGCCATGGCGAATAAAACAGCATCACAATTCATGGAGGCCACCATAGCCTGGGAAACAATGCCGGGAGCAGAAACGCCTATAAAGATATCGGCATCCTTCATGGCATCGGCCAGACTTCCGTTCTCCTTATTCGGATTGGTAAGAACGGCCATTTTTTCCTGCATCCAGTTTAATCCTTCAGTAGTAGGGGAAATAATACCGGTCTTATCACACATTAGGATATTGGTAAAGCCATAGGTTAATAATAGTCTGGTAATGGCCACACCTGCACTGCCGGCACCATTTACCACTACCTTACAGCTTTCCTTCTGTTTGCCGGTTACCTTCAGAGCATTGATGACACCGGCCAGCACAACGATGGCCGTTCCGTGCTGATCATCATGAAAAACGGGAATATCCAGAGTGGCTTTCAGTCTCTCTTCAATTTCAAAGCATCGGGGAGCACTTATATCTTCCAGATTGATTCCGCCAAAGCCGGGAGCCATCCAGGTCACTGCTTTAATGATTTCTTCTGTATCCTGTGTATCCAGACAGATGGGAACAGCATTGACATTACCAAACTCCTTAAATAAAACGGCCTTGCCTTCCATAACCGGCATGGCAGCATAGGGGCCGATATTTCCCAGACCCAGCACTGCACTGCCGTCACTGACTACGGCAACGGTATTGGCCTTTATGGTATAGGTGTAGGCAGCCTCCTGGTTATCTGCAATTACCTTGCAGGGCTCGGCAACACCGGGGGTGTAGGCCAGCGCCAAATCTTCTCTGGATTTTACCTTTGCTTTGGACACAGTTTCTATCTTTCCCTGCCATTCTTGGTGGAGCTGTAATGCCTTTTCATTCGTTGTCATGCTCATTTTGGAAACCTCATCTTGTTTATCTTTATTTTTCTGTACTGACGCTAACATCATAGCTTAATTATTTTTTGTAATCAAGCCCTTTCTATTTTATAAAAAGTGGTGTATAATGCTGATTGAAATCTAATGACCAGTCTAAACGTGGAATACGCAGGATACATTTCGTGTCAGAATCCCAGGGTATATTTAATACAATGAAGAATCCATATATGATGATTGAGGAGGAAAAATGAGAGAAAAGTATGAATCCCTCGCTTTGGTAGATTTAAAAGCGATTGCAAAATCCAGAGGAATAAAGGGGACTTCCGTGATGAAAAAGGCAGAGGTAGTAGAAGCCATGCTGCAATTGGATGAAGAGGAAAAGAAGCAGGAAAAAGCAAAAACTCCCGTACAGGGAGAAGCCGTAAAGCAGCCGCTACACCAGACGGAAGAGAGGGTAAGCAAAACAGAAGGGGAAGAGGAGGACAGGAGAAAGCGTCCCGGTGAAGAACGATTTCCTACAGAGCTGGACAGTGGAATTACAGCCAGCGGTATTCTGGAAGTGATGTCTGACGGTTTTGGATTCATCCGCTGTGCCAATTATCTTCCCGGAGAAAATGATGTATATGTGGCACCCAGTCAGATTCGGCGTTTTAATATGAAAACCGGTGATATTGTAACGGGGAATACCAGAATTAAGACCCAGAGTGAGAAGTTCAGTGCTCTTTTATATGTAAAAAATATTAATGGATTCCTGCCGGATATAGCGGCAAAAAGGGGAAACTTTGAGGATATGACTCCGGTTTTCCCGGATGAACGTATGCGTTTGGAGACTCCCGGATCTTCCGTGGCTATGAGGATTATGGATTTGATGAGCCCTGTGGGCAAAGGACAAAGAGGTATGATTGTATCCCCTCCCAAGGCAGGAAAAACCACCCTTTTAAAAGAGGTGGCTAAGTCCGTCAAGAAAAACAATCCGGAAACCCATTTGATTATTTTGCTGATTGATGAAAGACCGGAAGAGGTTACGGATATTAAAGAGGCTATTGAAGGCCCTAATGTGGAGGTTATCTATTCCACCTTTGATGAGCTGCCTGAGCATCATAAGCGGGTAGCTGAGATGGTGATCGAAAGAGCCAAGAGACTGGTGGAACATAAGAAGGATGTAATGATTCTTTTGGACAGCATTACCCGTTTGACCAGAGCCTATAACCTGACGGTTCCTCCCAGCGGAAGAACACTTTCCGGAGGTTTGGATCCGGCAGCACTGCATATGCCCAAGCGTTTTTTCGGTGCGGCAAGAAACATGCGTGAAGGAGGAAGCCTGACCATTTTGGCAACTGCTCTGGTGGATACCGGAAGCAAAATGGATGATGTGGTGTACGAGGAATTTAAAGGAACCGGCAATATGGAAATGGTTTTGGATCGTAAGGTGGCAGAAAAACGGGTGTTTCCGGCCATTGATATTCCGAAATCCGGTACCAGACGGGAGGATCTGCTCCTGACACCCTCGGAGATGGAGGCCATCAATGCCATTCGCCGTGCCTTTAACGGAATGAAGGCAGATGAAGCGGTGGACAAGGTTATTGACCTGTTCAATAAAACAAAAAATAACCGTGAGTTTGTTGAAATGGTAAAGAAAATTAAGTTTATATAAGACTTTTTACTGCTGTAATTGAGAAAAACGGATAAGAAAAACAAAAAAACACTTGCTAAGCCATAAAGGCTGTGCTACAATTAATGAGCTGTTTATGAAAATGGACAGTGTGGATGAGAACAATTGTAGAGGCTGGTGCTTTTGTAACACAGAGCTCTATATTTAGCTAAAGTGTATTTATTATGAAATGAAATTGAAGAGGTGAACGTATGAAAGAAGGAATCCATCCTGATTACCATCAGGCAACCGTAACTTGCAACTGTGGAAATACATTTGTAACCGGTTCTACAAAGAAAGATATTCATGTGGAAGTTTGTTCCAAATGCCATTCATTCTACACAGGTCAGCAGAAGACAGCAAGAGCTGACGGACGTATTGATAAGTTTAATAAGAAATACGGTGTTAAATAGGTATTGCGAAAAAAGGTTGGGGTGGAACATCTCAACCTATTTTTGTTAGGAGGTAAAAATGGCCAGACGAAGAAGACGTGATCGTTCCTGCGGAATTGGCGGCCAGGCGGTTCTGGAAGGGATCATGATGAAAAATAAAGATTTATACACAGTCGTTGTCCGTAAGCCGGATGGTGAGCTGGTTATGGATACGGAGGAATATCATGGAATCATGCACGGAAGCAAATTGAAGAAAATGCCTTTTATCCGGGGGATTTTTAATTTTTTGGATTCCATGATTTTGGGAAGCCGGACACTGAACTATTCCGCACGGTTTTATGAAGATGAGAAGGCTAAGGAAACCAGGCTGGATAAGCTGGCAAAGGGCTTGTTTAAGGATAAGGCGGAAAAGGTGTTTATGGGAATCACCGTCACACTTTCTCTGATTCTGGCAATAGGAATTTTTATGGTGCTGCCTTATTTTATCGGTAATTTATTTCATTCTTTTGTGAGAAATACTACGGTACTGGCTCTAATTGAGGGACTGATCCGTATTGGGATTTTTCTGCTTTATGTGCTGTTGATTTCCCGCATGCAGGATATTAAACGGGTATATATGTATCACGGTGCTGAGCATAAGTGTATTAACTGTATCGAAAAAGGAAGACCGTTGACGGTACACAATGTGATGAGAAGCAGTCGGCTTCATAAGCGCTGCGGAACCAGCTTTATGCTGTTTGTTATGCTGGTCAGTGTGATTTTATTCATTTTTATCCGGGTGGAGGATCCCCTGCTCCGTGTAATTATCCGTGTTCTTCTGGTGCCGGTAATTGCAGGTATTTCCTATGAGCTTATCCGTTTTGCCGGTAACCACAGCAATAATTTTCTGGTAAAATTGATTTCCGCCCCGGGAATGTGGGTACAGATACTGACTACGAAGGAGCCCACCCGGGATATGGTGGAGGTGGCCATTAAATCTGTGGAGTCCGTTTTCGACTGGAAGGAATATCTCTACGATACCTTCGGATATGAAATTGACGATTCCTGGCTGCAGGATGAATCAGCCAAAGAGGGGGATGAAAATATGGTCTTGCAGGGAACACCTTCCTAGAGGTTTGATAAAAAATGCAGTATATAGAAGCTTATCGGTGGGGAGAACAGGAGCTTTCCCGGGCCGGAATAAAAGAGGGGAAGCTGGATGCCCGACTTCTTCTTGAGCATATTTGCCATACAGACCAAAATACCCTGCTGGCTCATGGAGATCGGGAAGTATCTGCCGAGGAGCTTTCCCGGTTTCAACAGATGATTGATCGGAGAAAAAGCCATGTACCCTTACAGCAGCTTACCGGTGTCCAGGAATTTATGGGACTGGAGTTTCAGGTGAATGAGCATGTACTGATTCCCCGTCAGGATACGGAATGTCTGGTAGAGGAAGTAATGCGCTTTTTACAGGATGGGAATCGGATTCTGGATATGTGTACCGGCTCCGGCTGTATCATCCTTAGCCTTCTGCATTATTCCAATTATTGTGAGGGGCTGGGAGTGGATGTTTCTTCTAAGGCTCTTCAGGTGGCCCGACTGAATGGGGAACGGCTGATGGCGACCTCCCATGAACGGGAATATGGCAGAGAGGACAGGACTTCGGTTCGTTTTATTCAGTCGGATTTATTTTCCCGGCTTTCTGAGGAAAAATTTGAGATTATCGTTTCCAATCCACCCTATATTGCCAGTGGAGTGATTCCCACCCTGATGGAAGAGGTAAGAGACCATGAGCCTCTGCTGGCTCTGGACGGTAAAGAGGACGGATTGTTTTTTTACCGGGAAATTATAGCCGAAGGAAGACGTTTTCTGACGAAGGAAGGCAGGATGTTCTTTGAAATCGGCTTTGATCAGGGTGAGGCTGTGTCAGGATTAATGGAGAGCTTTGGCTTTCAGGAGGTTACGGTGATAAAGGAT
>JBJELS010000314.1:0-5178 GCA_051879275.1 Lachnospiraceae bacterium | reverse complement strand
TGATTCTGGTAGCTGTCATCAACTGGATTTTTTCACAGGATAAATACTCCTTAAGAGAGAGGAGAAAAAAGAATGATAGGTAAAAAAATCAAAGAAAGCAATCCTATGGGAGTAAAAAAGGGAGAGGCAGTATTTTGTTATGCCATTATGGCAATCGTCTGTATGATTGCCCTGTTTCCCATACTTTGGGTCTTTATTTCCTCCTTTAAGGTGGATTTACTGGCAGAACCGGGCTTTTCACTGCCTTCCCAGCTGAATGTGGATGGCTATATCCGGGTATTTACCAAGCTGGGAATCGGAACCTACTTCAAAAACAGCTTTATCTGCGCAACCCTGGGCACGCTGATCAGTATTACCATGCTGTCCATGTCTGCTTATGTGGTGGCAAGATTTAAATTTCCCGGACGAGGGCTGATTACGGCGGCTTTTATGGCAACCATGTTTGTACCGCCCTCAGCATTGACCTTTCCCATTTATAATCTGGTAAAGAAGCTGAATCTTTTTGACACCAGAACAGGACTGGTATTCGTCTATGCCTGTATTGGTATTGCCATCAGTTTTATGGTTATCCGAAATTATTTTTCCATTATTCCCCATGAGCTGGACGAAGCGGCAAGAATCGACGGATGTACTTATTGGCAGACCTTCAGCAGGGTGATCTTACCTATTGCAAGACCGGGAATTATGACAGCAGCAATTTTGAACTGGCTTCAGCTGTGGAATGAGTTCTATTGGTCTTCTCTGTTGGTAATTGATCGGAGCAAGATGACGGTACCTGCCATCCTTTCGCAGTTTACTACCAGCTTTAGAACAGATTATAACGGTTTACTTTCAGCCATTGTAGTAATTATTATTCCTCCGGTAATTGTTTTCTGTCTGTTCAGTAAATATTTCATTGAAGCATTATCCGGCGGTGCAGTAAAGGGATAAAGAGGTAAAGAAAAAGATGAAACAGGTTACGGCAATTTTAATTGGTGCGGGCAATCGGGGAGCTGAGGCTTATGCCTCCTATGCCCTGCGTTATCCCGGTGAGCTTTCCTTTATCGGGGTGGCTGAGCCCAGGGAAGAAAGAAGAAGGGAATTTGCAAAGAAGCATAATATTGAAGAAAAATATGCCTTAGGGGACTGGGAGGAATTGTTTGCTTTTGGGCGTTTGGCAGACTTTTGCCTGATCTGTACCCAGGATCATCTCCATATTAAGCCTCTGTTTAGAGCTATGGAATTGGGCTATGATATTTTGTGTGAAAAGCCTATCAGCCCTTTTAAGGAAGAAATGACGGTCTTAAAAGAGGCTGCAAAACAGTATAAGGGGATGCTGAGTGTGGCCCATGTTTTACGCTATTCTCCTTTTTTCAGAAAGATAAAGGAGATTATTGACAAGGGCATCTTAGGTGAGATTATCAACATTCAACATATGGAAAGTGTGGGATATTGGCATATGGCCCACAGCTTTGTAAGAGGAAACTGGGCAAATACAAAGGAAAGCTGCCCCATGATTCTGGCTAAGTGCTGCCATGACTTTGACATTCTGCTGTATCTGGCAGGAGAGAAGTGTAAACGGGTTTCCAGCTTTGGACGTCTTAGCCATTTTCAGGAAAAATATGCTCCTGGCGATGCCCCTCTGCGCTGTACCGACGGCTGTTCCCATCGGGATGACTGTCCCTACTTTGCCCCCCGCTTTTATCAGGAGCATCCCAGAGCAGTAATTGACGGTTTTCGTAAGGTGGTTTCCATGGAGGAAAGTGAAGAAGGTCTGCTGGAAGCCCTGCGAACAGGACCCTATGGAAGATGCGTGTATCGATGCAACAATGATGTGGTAGATCATCAGGTGGTAAATCTGGAATTTGAAAGCGGTCTTACCGCCAGCCTTACCATGAGTGCCTTTACCAATCTCTGCGAGCGGAAAATCACCATTCAGGGAACAAGGGGAGAGCTTACGGGGAATATGGAGCTGAACCGGATAGAGGTAACGGATTTTCTTACGGGAAATCATACGGTTTACGGACTGAATACTCCCGGGACAGGACACAGCGGAAGTGATGTCAGCATGATGAAGGAGCTGACGGCATTGATTGCTGCGGGAAGACAGAGTGAAAATGTCAGTAAGGCTTTGGAAGCCATCGACAGTCATTTAATTGCTTTTGCCGCAGAGGACAGTCGGCTTCAGGGCGGAAAACCTATTGAATTATGAAAGGTGAGGGAAATATGAATCAGGAAATCAGAGAACGGACAAGGTGGTTTATGAATGACCGCTTCGGTATGTTTATTCATTGGGGGATATATTCCATCCCTGCCTGCGGAGAGTGGGTGATGTCAGAGAAAGAAATGACAGTAGAAGAATATGAGCGGTATTTTGAGCTTTTTGATCCGGTGGATTATGATCCCCGCAAATGGGTGAAACTGGCGAAGGAAGCGGGAATGAAATATGCAGTGCTGACGGCCAAGCATCATGATGGGTTCTGTCTGTTTGATACTGCGCTTACGGACTATAAGGCCACCAATACGAAGGCAGGAAGAGATTTGGTAAGAGAATTTGTAGATGCCTGTCGGGAGGAAGGCTTGAAGGTGGGACTCTACTTTTCTCTGATTGACTGGCATCATCCGGATTTCCCCAAATACGGTGATCGGCATCATCCCATGCGAAACAGGGAAGAATACAGGGATGAAGCCATTGCTTTTGACCGCTACCTGGAATATATGCACGGCCAGGTTAAGGAATTGGTGACCAATTACGGAAAATTGGATATTCTCTGGTTCGATTTTTCCTATGATGATATGTGCAAAGAAAAATGGAAGGCGGAAGAACTGGTTCGGATGGTACGAAAATATCAGCCGGATGTAATTATCGATAACCGTCTGGAGGGGGCGGGAGATAATCACGGCAGTATTGCCACGGCCAACCCTTTGATTACCAGCGGTGACTTTGCCAGCCCCGAACAGATCATACCCCCCAGCGGTGTACAGGATGAGAGGGGAGAAAGTATTCCCTGGGAGCTTTGTGCTACCATGAATAACCATTGGTGCTACTGTAATTTTGACCATGAGTTTAAGCCTGCAGACATGCTGATCCGTAAGCTGGTGGAATGTGTCAGCAAGGGAGGAAACATGATTCTGAATGTAGGGCCGGATGCCAAGGGGAATATACCGGAGGAAAGCGTAAGGATTTTACAGGAAATTGGGGCCTGGATGAAAAAAAACTCCGACAGCATTTATGGTGCGGGAATCTGCGAGCTGCCTAAGCCGGAGTGGGGAAGATATACTCAAAAAGAGGATGTGATTTATGCTCATGTCTATGAGGCACCTTTGGGGGCTTTGCCTCTGTACGGTATAGCGCCGGATAAGCTTGAGGAGGTGTATTACCTGGCAGACGGAACCAGAATGAACCGGGGAGAGGCCTGGAATACGACTCTTTATAAAGATGTAGCCTTCGTATCCTTTGGAGAAAACCCGGTATTTACCTATCCTTTACCGGACAAAAAGGATACTGTACTGAAGATTGTGCTGAAGAAAGAAAAGAAAGTAGAAGGAAAGCCTGAATAGGGCTTTCTTTTTTTGAATAAAAGTAGTAAACTACTATGGGTGGTAGAGTGTATTTCAGAAAAAGATAAGTAAAATAGAAAATAGTTCTTGACATATGCCTATAACCGAAACTATACTAATCCCGTAGGAATTAAATAGATTACTTGATTATAGAATAGAGATTTTGCTGAAGCTACAGCAGATTTGGAGGAAATAATGGATAAATTGATTTATTTGGATAATGCGGCAACAACCAGACCGGCACCGGAGGCAGTGCAGGCAATGCTGCCTTATCTGGAGGACAATTACGGTAACCCTTCCGCATTCTACAGCTTTGCCGGCAAGGCGGCTGCGGCGGTGGATGAGGCAAGAAAGACTATTGCAGCTGCCATTGGAGCAAGACCGGAGGAGATTTATTTTACCGCGGGGGGCTCCGAGTCCGATAACTGGGCACTGGTGGCTACGGCGGAGGCCCATGAAAATAAGGGAAAGCATATTATTACTTCGGCTATTGAACACCACGCTGTTTTGCATACCTGTGAATACCTGGAAAAAAGAGGATTTGAGATTACTTATGTAGGTGTGGATGAGGACGGTGTGGTTAAGCTGGATGAGCTGAAGGCGGCTATCCGCCCCGATACGATTTTGATTTCGGTTATGGCAGCCAATAATGAAATAGGAACTATTCAGCCAATAAAAGAAATCGGAGCCATTGCCAGAGAACATAAGATTTTATTCCATACCGATGCGGTACAGGCTTTCGGTCATATTCCTTTATCTGTAGAGGAAATGAATATTGATATGCTCAGTGCCAGCGGCCATAAAATTCATGGCCCCAAGGGCATCGGAATTATGTATATCCGTCGTGGAGTGAAGATCGGAGCCTTTATGCACGGCGGAGCCCAGGAGCGAAGAAGAAGGGCAGGAACCCATAATGTACCCGGAATCGTAGGCATGGGCAAGGCCACTGAGCTGGCAGTTTCTAATATGGAAGAGGCTGCAGGGAAGGTATCTGAGCTTAGGGATTATTTGATTGAAAAGGTTATGGTAGAGATACCCTACACCAAGCTTAACGGCCACAAAAGGGATAGACTTCCCAATAATGCGAATTTCTCCTTTTCCTTTATAGAGGGAGAATCCTTGCTGATTATGCTGGATCAGGCAGGTATCTGCGGAAGCAGCGGCTCAGCATGTACCTCAGGTTCTCTGGACCCTTCCCATGTGTTGATGGCCATCGGCCTTCCCCATGAGATTGCCCACGGTTCCCTCCGCTTGACTCTGTCGGAGGAAACTACCCGGGAAGAGCTGGACTATACGGTGAATACATTAAAGGGTATAGTGAAACGATTAAGAGATATGTCCCCTCTTTATGAGGATTTTGTCAAAAAACAGAAATAAATCAGAGTATGGAGGAAAATACAGATGTATACAGAAAAAGTAATGGATCATTTTACGAATCCCAGAAATATGGGCGAAATAGAAAATGCCAATGGTGTAGGAACTGTAGGCAATGCCAAATGCGGCGATATTATGAGAATGTATCTGGATATTGATGATAACGGTGTTATTCAGGATGTTAAATTCAAAACCTTTGGCTGCGGCGCAGCAGTGGCAACCAGCAGTATGGCAACAGAACTGGTAAAGGGAAAAACTGTACAG
>JBJELS010000313.1:0-5225 GCA_051879275.1 Lachnospiraceae bacterium | reverse complement strand
AACCATTAAAAGACAGCCGGCATAATCCAGGGACTGAAAAGGGTCAACAGAACCGGCTTAGCATAAATTGATGAGGAAAAAGAACATGTGTGGAATTATCGGATATACAGGAAAAAAAGAGGCAAAGGATGTTTTGCTGAACGGCTTGGAGTTTTTGGAATACCGGGGCTATGACAGTGCAGGAATTGCCCTGTGCGAAAGAAACAAAGAGCAGCACCGGATTATTAAATCTGTGGGAAGAGTAAGGGAGCTGCGAAAGGAGTGTGAAGACTCCAAGGTGTCAGGCAGCTGCGGAATCGGACACAGCCGTTGGGCCACTCACGGAGGAGTGAGCCGGGAAAATGCCCATCCCCACCATTTTGGAAAGGTCACTTTAGTGCATAATGGGATCATTGAAAATCATCAGCAATTAATCCGGCAGTATTCATTGGAGAAAGAACTCTCTTCCCAGACGGACAGTGAGGTGGCGGCAGCGGTTCTTTCCCATTTTTATCAGGGTGATCCTCTGGAGGCGATTCAAAAAACCATATTGAAGTTAAAGGGAACCTTTGCTTTTGCCATTATGTTTACGGATATACCCGGAAGGATTTATGCCGTCCGTAATGTGAGTCCCATTGTGGTGGCCCATACGAAGGAGGAGAAAATTCTCTCCTCCGATGTGGCAGCTATCCTTCCCTTCAGCAACAGCTACTTTGTAATCCCTGAGTTTTATGTGGCCTGTCTGTCTGAGGAAAACCTTGAACTGTATGACAGAACAGGGGAGAAGGCAGATATTGACTGGATAACGGTGGATTGGGATATTACGCATCATGACAAGGGCGGCTATCCGTTTTATATGGAAAAGGAGATTATGGAGCAGCCGGAGGTTATTTTGGCCACCATTCATTCCTATTTGAAAGAGGAGATTCCGGATTTTGAACGGGAGGGTATTTCAGACAGAATGCTGGCAGAATGCAGCCGGATTTGTATTATTGGCTGCGGAACGGCCCTTCATGCCGGTCTGGTAGCCAAAAGTCTGATTCAATCCATAATCGGTATTCATGTGGATGTGGTCATGGCTTCGGAATTTATGTATAACGACCCTGTAGTGGATAAGGATACTCTGGTTATCGCCATTTCCCAGTCGGGAGAGACGATCGATACGCTGGAGGCTCTTAAATTTGCCCAAAGCTGCGGAGCCTGCAGTATGGCTATTGTAAACGTAAAGGGCTCCTCCATTGCGGCAACTGCCCAGCATGTGCTGTATACTGCTGCGGGTACGGAGATTGCAGTGGCCAGTACAAAAGCCTATACCACCCAGCTCACCCTACTTTATCTGCTTACAGGCAAGATGGCAATGGCCAGAGGACTTTGGAAGGAAGAAAGGCTGAAAGCCTACATGGGTGAGCTTTTACGGATTCCCCGGGTGGTGGAAGAGGTATTGGCAAAAAAAGAGGAAATTCACCATCTTGCGAATACTATTCTTAATGCCAAGGATGTGTTTATGATCGGAAGAGGACTGGATTATTCCATTCTTTTGGAAGGCTCTCTGAAGCTGAAGGAGGTATCTTATATTCATTCGGAGGCTTATGCTTCGGGAGAACTGAAGCACGGCACCATTGCCCTGATTACCGAGGAAACGCCGGTTATTGCCGCCGTTACGCAAAAAAAGCTGAAAAGCAAGGAATTATCCAATATCAGGGAGGTACAGTCCAGGGGAGCAAGGGTGATTCTCCTGATTAAGGAAGGCTTTGAGGAAGCCGGGCAGGAGGGCTACAGCAAAGTATTCCCACTTCCTGCCATGGAGGATGAATTTATGGTGATACCGGCTTCGGTAGCTCTGCAGCTGCTGGCTTACTACGTTTCGGCAGATAAGGGACTGGATGTGGACAAACCCAGGAATCTGGCTAAGGTAGTGACGGTAGAATAGAAGAGATGAAGAGATGATAGCAGTTGGGTGTGCAAAAAGTGCCGGGTTATCCCCGGCACATTTCTTTTGCCAAATTTTCAATTTGGAGTAAGGCTTCTTCATTTACTGCAGACAGGATTTTTACGGTGGTGTCTGCATAGGTGAGATTTTGACTTTTTTCCAACATCCCCTGCATGACTTTGGCTGCAGTGGGGGCCCAGCTTCCGTTTTCCATAAAGGCGACCTTACGATTGCGGAAGTTACGTTCCTTCAGATGGTCGATAAAAATACGCATAAAGGGAAAAACGTCACCGTTATAAGTGGGAGAAGCCAGAATCAACCGATTATATCGGAAGGCATCGGCTACAGCTTCAGACAGATCACAGCGGGCAAGGTCATAGGTAACCACCTCATCACAGTCAAACTCCTGAAGCTTTTGAACAAGAAGCTCTACGGCTTTTTTTGTATTTCCATAAATGGAGGTATAGGCAACCACAATTCCCGAGGCCTCCGGCTGATAGGATGACCAGGTCTGATAAAGGTCTAAAAAATAAGGGATGTAGGTATTGAGAACAGGGCCATGAAGAGAGCAGATTTTCTGGATATCCAGATTGGCAATTTTCTTTAATACCGCCTGTACCTGCGGCCCGTATTTAGCCACTATACCCATATAGTAGCGGCGTCCCTCATGGGTCCAGTCATCCAGGGTATCGATAGCGCCAAAACGGCCGAAGGCATCGGCAGAAAACAGAATCCTGTCTGCGTCATCGTAGGTCATGATTACTTCAGGCCAGTGTACCATAGGTGCAGTGATGAAATTAAGGGTATGTGTACCCAATAAGAGACTGCCTCCCTCACCAACCACCAGATTGCGCCCGGCATAGTCGGTGCCGAAAAAGTTTTTCATCATGGCAAAGGATTTTGCAGAAGCTACAATAGTAGCGGCGGGATATTTTTTCATAAAAATATCGATATTTGCCGAATGATCCGGCTCCATATGCTGAATAATGAGATAATCAGGAGCCTTCTTTGCCAAAACGGTCCCCAGATTATCCAGCCATTCTTCAGTAAAATTTGCATCTACGGTATCCATTACGGCAATCTTTTCATCCATAATGACATAGGAATTATAAGTCATTCCGTCAGGAACAGGATACTGCCCCTCAAACAGATCAATGATTTTATCGGTTACGCCAATATTATAAATCATATCGGTAATCTTCATCTATAAGAGTCCTCCACTTCTGTAAAATTTAATTCATTGTATTAAACAGTCTGCTTTGTTTACTTTCTGTTATGTTCAATGGGCTATTATACTGTATGAAGCAGAGATTGACAATAATTTATCATGTCTTTTTTTATGTACATTCCGTCAAAAAGCAGGAGACAAAAAAAGAACCATCGTATTTCTACGATGGTTTCTGTGGAAATCTTAAGCTCTCTCAACTTTACCGGACTTTAAGCAGCTGGTACAAACGTGAAGCTTTCTGGAAGCTCCGTTTACCTTGCATTTAATATTCTTAACGTTTGACTTCCAAATATGGTTGGATCTTCTATGAGAATGGCTAACGTTATTACCGAAATGTACGCCCTTACCACAAATATCACATTTTGCCATGTTGACACCTCCTAACCGTAAAAAATCCTTACGAATCATAACAGTAGTATAATAGCAGAAGAATAGTAGAAATGCAAGCAAAAAATATAGAAAATATACAAAATCTTGTGAAAGATACATTTTTTGGTTTATTTTTTCTTATAAAACGAGTATAATAGCCATGTTACAATGATTTAAATTATGAAGGAGGTACTACATGAAAGGATCTTCTATGAACACACATATGGGTAAAATCACTATTGATAAGGAAGTAGTAAGCCGTTATGCAGGCAGTGTGGCGGTGGAATGCTTTGGTATTGTCGGTATGGCCGGTGTCAATGTAAAAGACGGCCTGGTTAAGCTGTTAAAGATGGACAGCATTACCCGGGGTATAGTGGTTAAAATGGAAAATAATAAGCTGACCTTAAATTTTCATGTAATCGTAGCCTACGGAGTAAGTATTGTGGCTGTTTGTGATAATTTAATGGAAAATGTAAAATACAGAGTAGAAGAATTTACCGGCATAGACGTGGGTAAAATCAACGTTTATGTGGAAGGGGTAAGAGCGATTGATTAAGGAGGATATTCAAGTGGCTTCAACTACAATTGATGTAAATATGCTTTCCAAAATGTTTCTGGCGGGTGCGCAGAATCTGGAAGCAAAGAAGGAATGGATTAATGAACTGAATGTTTTTCCCGTTCCTGATGGGGATACCGGTACCAATATGTCTTTGACCATTATGTCTGCGGCTAAGGAGGTATCCGGTCTGATCGATGATGATATGGAGAGTCTTGCAAAGGCCATTTCCTCCGGTTCCTTAAGAGGGGCAAGGGGAAATTCCGGCGTTATTCTTTCCCAGCTTTTTCGTGGATTCTGTAAGGTAATCAAGATGCATCAGAAGCTGGACGTTGCCATTTTGACAGAGGCAGCCGAGTGTTCCGTGGAGACGGCATATAAAGCGGTAATGAAGCCTAAGGAGGGTACAATTCTGACGGTGGCTAAGGGTGCGGCTTTAAAGGCCAGAGAACTGGAAAAGGCCGGAGTAACGGATATTGGTCAGTTTCTGGATGAAATTATCAAGCATGCAGACTATGTATTGAGCCAGACCCCGGAAATGCTGCCGGTATTAAAGCAGGCAGGAGTTGTAGACTCCGGTGGACAGGGACTTTTAGAGGTTTTACGGGGAGCAAATGATGCTTTTCATGGCAAAGAGCTGAATTTTAAACTGGGAGCAGTGACTGCGGGAGCATCAGGAATAAAGGTGGATGCTCAGGCTTCCTGTGATATTAAGTTTGGTTACTGTACGGAATTTATTATTATGCTGAATAAGACCTTCAACATTAAGCATGAGATGGATTTCAAGGCATATCTGGAGTCTATCGGTGATTCTATTGTGGTGGTTGCCGATGATGATATTGTCAAGGTACATGTGCATACCAATGATCCCGGTATGGCCATTCAGAGAGCACTTATGTATGGTCAGCTTTCTAATATGAAGATTGATAATATGCGCCTGGAACATCAGGAAAAGGTAATCAAGATGTCGGAAAAGGAAAAGGCTGCTGAACCGGTAAAGAAAGAGACACCCAAAAAAGAGGTTGGTTTCATTTCGGTTTCCGTGGGTAAGGGTATGGATGAAATCTTCACCGGTCTGGGTGTGGATTATATGATTGCCGGCGGACAGACCATGAATCCCAGTACGGAGGATATGCTCAATGCCATTGAGCAGGTAAATGCAG
>JBJELS010000312.1:0-5261 GCA_051879275.1 Lachnospiraceae bacterium | reverse complement strand
ATTTCTCCAGTTGAACAATACATCTGATACAGGAGCAAAGGTCCAGTTACACCCGATGGCTCTGGCTTCTGCTCCCGCTACCCGGGCCATTTCATAGGCAGTCTGCCCATCGCTGTCAGCAGAGCAGGCAGCAGGAGAAGCCACCAGTGTCCCCTCCTTCACTGCTCCATTGCCTCCGGCCTCACAGTTAGAAGCAATCAGCAGAGGAATCCTGCTGTGATTCTGAAAGCTTTTGTTCTGGGTATGTACCTCAGCCAGAGTTCCTCCCTGCCATCGCAGACCGCCGATATGATACTTTTTGCAGGCCTGCTCAATCTTTTCCTCGGTACGGTCATAGCACATATAGATAAACAGCTGTCCTATCTTTTCCTCCAATGTCATGGATGCCAGGGTGTCCTCCACCCATTTAATCTGATCCTCCTCAAGTAAAAACGGTTTTTTTCTTAAATCAACCATGCTTTTCTCCATTTCTACGCTGCTTTTGCCCATAACGAGCTTTGAGGCAGGCAACGTGCCGCCTCAAAGTTCACTTTTTTCCTTTTTATGCATTATGTGTATTATGCAGATGTATATGCTCCGGATCTACTCAGGGCCTCTTTTTTCTGCTGTGCTTTGGCAATGCGCTGGGCTTCTGCCTTCTTCCTTTTGAAAACATCTTTATTGGCTAAAAATACCAAAAACAGGATAAACAGAACTGCATTAGCCAGATTGGCATTGGGCTCCGAAAATTCCAGGGTTGTCAGTCCGCTGGAAAAAAGCCGGACAGTGAGAGCCGCTACGATAATGCCTACCGCATCGTTGCTGCGGGTTCCGATATAACCTCCCAGAATCATAGGAAACATATGGATCGTAACGGAGCCGATACTGGCCAGACCCAATGTAGAGGACATCTGCGTGGAAAAGGAAGCATCCACAGTTCCGGCTACGCATACCAGTCCGCCTGCCAGGGCATAGCATATAACTGCATGCTTGAAAATATTAATACCGCTGTTTCTCGCAATAAGCTGGGAGCCCTGAATAGCCCGCATCTCATAACCAAATCGGGTGGAATTCATTACTACGGCCACAAACAGAGCTGCCAAAACAATCAGGACAATGGTAAAGGAGGTTTCCGTCAAAATTTCAATTCCGGACGTACCAAACAGGTTCAGTCCCTTCCCCTGGGAAACCACATAGGGAACACATTCCCAAATCAAACCGATACCGATACCCAATACCATAGGCGGTACTCGCAGTGTAATAAAGACAATTCCGGTAATGAACCCAAAAATCAATCCAAAGCCCAGTGAAAATAACAGCAGCCATATTCCGGAAAGCCCCATGGACATGGCAAGGATACCGCCCACTATGGTTCCGGCCAGGCGCTGAGCCCCTAAAGAGAGATCAAAGCGCCCACAGTTTAAATTAAAGGATAGTGCAAAGGCGGTAAGGGCTGCAATCCCACTGTTACGGACCAACGTTTTAATATCCAGTATTGAACCGATTAGATGCCGGCCTTTAACTATCTGGCATGCAGCCTCCATCAACAGATACATGACCAGGGGGAAGGCAAGCGTGAACAAAATCTGCTTGATTCGTTTCATAAGCTATCTCCTGTCTTTCCGAATATCAGTAAAATCTAATACTAACACTAATTATTTAAGCTTTTCTGCAATAATCGCATTTACGTCTGCCAAAGCCTCAAGCTTTGCTTCAATGGTCTGGAAGGAAACGCTGCTGTCATTTTCCACACACAGGGCCTGAAGATCCTCTGCATTGAGAACATAGGTCTCAGCTGAGGTGTCCAGCTGGGCTATATTCGTATAAATCTCAGCACTCATACAGTCCCAAGGCTCTACCTTGAACAGCACCGCCTTGCCATTGTCCTTCATTGCATCAGCGTGTCCGGTAAGGGCATTGTAAAGGATTACTGCACAGATACCGTTTGCATTGTTCAGCGGATTGATTACTGCTGCATTAAGCATCGTATCATCCTGAGAATCGATCGTTCCGAAACCGGTTGCGGTCTGTGCTTCAATAGAAGCAGTTCCGATAATTTTAATGTTTTTGCCTAGGCTGGCTTCTACATCAGAAATGGCATTAGTAAATGCAGAATAGCTAAGTACTGCGGCAAAGATATCGTAGTCACCGGTCTGGAACTGGGTCTGCACTGCGGTGGTTGCTGCCGCAAAATCTACACCGGGATAGATATAAATTTTGATATCAGAATTGCCGGTAGCCACTTCACCGGGATTCTGGTTGTTGATGATTTCATCAATGCTCTTCTCATAGGTAAGACCATACTTATCCTGCATAGCCTGAAGAATACCTTCTACGGAATAATAATGGGAGGCCGCACCCTGTCCGCTTGCACCGCCTACTGCCGCACCGGAGAAAATAAATACACTGTGATTCTCCCCGTCGCTCAGCAGTTTATCAAAGGCATTGGCATATGCAGTTCCCATTCCCTGGGCAGAGGCACCGCAATGTCCCAGATTATAGGTCAGCTCAGCCACTTCCTCATTCAGCGCGGAATTCTGGGTAACAAACCACATCCCCCATTCCTCAGCTTTACGAGCGCCCTGAGAGATTGCATCATTAGAGGTAACAAAATTAATCAGACCTACACAGCCCGCCGCATAGGCTCTTTCCATAAAGTCTACAAGACCATTGGCATCTGCCAGCTTCTCGGAAAACATAAATTCCATATTCAGGGCAGGCCCTACCACATTTTCATAATAGGATTTCTGTGCTTCCCAGGTCTCTCCCTCCATAATCGTAGCTACAGCAATTTTGTAGGGATCCCCCTTGCTCTCACTGGGTGCAGCAGCACTGCTTTCTTCTTTTACATCAGCAGTATCGGTTCCTGTGCTGCTTGTGGAAGCCGTATTTGTACAGCCACTTAGCAGGGACAGCGCCATGGCCAGGGTTAAAAGTAACGAAGTGATTTTCTTTAACTTTTTCATCCATTTTCTCCTTTTCTTTACCTATGTACGATGTACAATCTATTTGCAAACGCTCCATAGAGCGTAATTGCCCGATATGAGGATACCCGATTTTAGCCCTCCGGTGCCGGAAGTCCCTGAGGTCGCTTCTGTGAGGTATAAACCAGTATAAGGAAAATTATTCCTCTGACACCCTGTATTACGGTGGAATCCACGTTAATCATCAGCATCCCCTGATTAAGAATGCATACGGTAATGGCTCCTATAATTCCCGCATAGGCCGAGGATCTGCTTCCACCAAAAATGGACATTCCTCCCAATACCAGAGCCAGCATACAGTCCATGTTCAGTGAAGTCAGGGTATTGGCCCCTATGGATCCGGCACGGACAATTGCTAACAGGGCACCGATACCACAGCCTATTCCCGCAATGAAGAAAGCCAGAACCAGATATTTTGGCCCACTGATACCCGTCTGCTCGGCACACACCGAATTGGTTCCCAGCATTCGCTGAGAGCGACCGATTGCCGTAAAGTGAAACAGCACTACGGAAACGATAAAGTACAGACAGAAAACGATATAGGAAAACTTCATCTGCGTAAGCCTGGTGATGATGTCGTGTGGCAGGGAAACCGTAGTCCCTCCCAGGATGGACTGCTGCAGTGCTGACAGAAGAGTCATCATAACGACGGTGACGAACATGACACGCACCTTAAGAACCGTGCTCAGCAGAGCAGATATAACCATAATCAGAATCCCCAGGGCGATGGCTGCCAGAATCATTGCCACACTGCTTCCGGTACGGTTATAGACCATACCTGCAATGGTAGCGGTAAGCACAGTGGTGGCACCCATGGCCAGATTAACGTTTCCCGTGGCAAAGATAAATGCTGCACCGGTGGATACCGTACCTACGATTAAAGCCTGCTCAAAGATAATCTTCAGACTGGTGGGAGAGGTAAAGCGTCCTCCCGTCATCACTGAGAAAAAAAAGGTCAGCAGGACAAGAAAAATCAATGGCATCAAACGCATAAAGTGTCGATGCGAGCTGATGCGCCGGGCCAGCTCCTTCAGCTTTAAGAAAGGATTTTCTTCTTTTATTTTCATGGCTTCCTCCTTAAATCATATAATCAATCAGCATATGCTCCGTGACGTTCTCTGTTCTGAACTTTTCACAGGTAACTTCTCCGTCCTTTAAAATCAGAATCCGGTCACACATACCAATCAGCTCCTGAAGCTCCTCCGAAATAAGCAGAATGGATTTTCCTGCCTTTTTCATCTCGTAAATCAGCTGATACATGGCTGCCTTAACCCCTACATCGATTCCTCGGGTAGGACAGTCCAGAATCAGAATTTCGGCATCAGAGGCTATCCACTTTCCGAATACCACCTTCTGTTTATTTCCTCCTGAAAGGGTATTCACATTATAATGCTTATTGGCACATTTTATGGAAAGCTCCTGTACCTGCTTATCCACATAGGCATTTTCTTTTTTTCCGGAAATTAGATTCAGAAACCAGGTATTTACCTTATAGCCGGTGGAGGCGATATTTTCATAGATGGATGCGGACAGTCCCAGAGACTCCGTATCCCTGTTTTTGGAAACATAGGCCATTCTATGCTGAATAGCCACTTCCGGATTTTTCACCCTGGTACCGTCGGCTACCGTAACGGAGCCATCCAGTATCTTCTCTATACCGAAAAGCGCCCGTCCTACTGTATGCATCCCGCAGTGGGACAAACCTCCCAGGCCCAGAATTTCTCCCTTATGAAGCTCCAGACTAAAGCAGAGCAAATCCTCCATTGTGGTGATACAGTCCGCTCTAAGAACCACCTCATTCCCGTATCCGTCAAAATCATTCCGGTAATAATTTCCCTTAACCTCACGGCCTACCATCATACGCCGAATGGTATCAGGCTCATATTCCGCCTTATCCAGGGTTCCGATGATGACACCATCCCGCAGCACCGTCAGCTTATCGCAATGCTCCATCATCTCGTCCAAATCATGAGAAATAAACAGCACACACTTATTGCTTTCTCTCTGCTCCTTCATAATGCGGTAAAGAAATTCTCTCCCTTCAAAGGACAGTGCAGTGGAGGTTTCGTCCACAATGAGCAAATCCGGCTCCCAATACATACACTTGGCAATTTCTATAATTTTCCGGCGCTGCATATCCAGCTCTCTGGTGGGTTGTTCTGCCCGTAAGCCCTCAATACCCAGACGTTCCAGCAGCTTCTGTGCCTCACTTATCAGCTTACCCTTATTAACAAAGGGGCCCTTGGAAAACATCTTTTCATGTCCCAAAAAAATATTTTCCGCCACTGTAATGTTGGC
>JBJELS010000311.1:0-5316 GCA_051879275.1 Lachnospiraceae bacterium | reverse complement strand
ATCTGAAAGAGGAGGAGCGTATTATTAACCGAAAAGCTTTTGTGGATAAAGGGCTTCAGGAATTTAAAATAGGGAGATTCAATCTGATTCAATTAAAGCACCTGGCAGGGCAGTTGCTGCTTTTGGGAGTATTTTTATCCGGTGCAGGTGCCTGCAAAGGAATTGTACAGGGCTGTACCCTGGGGCAGATTTTACCCTTTTATATCATTTGCCTGTTGGGGCTGTACGTTCATTTTTCTCTTTCAGGAATAATGGATATAGAAGAAAAGAAAGAGATGGTAAAAATAAATCTTCTGGATTTTTTGGAAAATCATAAGCCCTTTCTCTGGGGAAGCAGCAGAACAGAAAAAAAAGAGTATAAAGAAGTGGAGGAAAAAAGCTGCTTCGGTCAGAAGGAAGAAGAGCAGCTCAAGGAGCTTTTGCGGGAAATTTTGGCTTGAAAAAGGCAAGTCTCTTTGCTACACTGACAGTGACTGAACAGTTAATACAAAAATGTTTGGAGGATACAAGATGGGAAATAAAGTTACGTTTGACTATTCCAAGGCTTCAGGCTTTGTCAGCACTCATGAAGTGGAGCTGATGAAGAAGCTGGCTCTGGATGCAAAAGAGGTACTGGTTTCAAAAAGCGGTGCAGGCAATGATTTTTTGGGATGGATTGATCTGCCTGTAGATTACGATAAAGAGGAGTTTGCCAGAATTAAGAAGGCAGCGGCCAGAATTCAGGAGGATTCCGAGGTTTTGCTGGTAATCGGTATCGGTGGTTCTTATCTGGGAGCAAGAGCGGCCATCGAATTTTTAAGACACAGCTTTTATAATGTGGTGGACAAGTCCATCAGAAAGACTCCGGAAATTTATTTTGTAGGTAATTCCATCAGCTCTACCTATATTCATGACCTGCTTGAGGTAATCGGAGACAGGGATTTTTCCATTAATATGATTTCTAAATCCGGAACCACAACGGAACCGGCCATTGCCTTCCGTGTCTTTAAGGAGATGGCGGAAAAGAAGTATGGAAAAGAAGGGGCAGCAAAGAGAATTTACGCCACTACCGATAAAGCCCGGGGTTCGTTGAAGGGACTTGCTGATGCCGAAGGCTATGAGACCTTTGTGGTACCGGATGATGTGGGAGGACGTTTTTCGGTTCTTACTGCAGTAGGCCTGCTTCCCATTGCCGTAAGCGGTGCGGACATCGATAAACTCATAGAGGGAGCCCGCGACGGAAGAAAGAAGGCGTTGGAAAATCCCTTTGAGGATAACGATGCCCTGCAGTATGCGGCCTTAAGAAACATTATGCTGCGCAAGGGAAAAGGAATAGAGATTCTGGCCAATTATGAACCCAGTATCCACTATGTTTCCGAGTGGTGGAAGCAGCTGTATGGAGAGAGTGAGGGAAAGGACCAGAAGGGTATCTTTCCTGCCAGTGTGGACTTGACCACTGACCTTCATTCCATGGGACAGTTTATTCAGGATGGTGCCCGTACACTGTTTGAAACGGTCATTGATTTGGAAACCTCCAGGGAAGAGATTATTCTGGGAGAAGAGGCTGTAGATTTGGACGGACTCAATTATCTGGCAGGAAAAACCGTGGATTTTGTCAATAAATCTGCCATGAACGGAACTGTTTTGGCTCATACTGACGGTCAGGTGCCTAATTTCATGATTCATGTACCCCAGGCCAATGAATTTTATCTGGGACAGCTGTTCTATTTCTTTGAATTTGCCTGTGGTGTAAGCGGATATCTTCTGGGAGTAAATCCCTTCAACCAGCCCGGAGTGGAAAGCTACAAAAAGAATATGTTTGCCCTTCTTGGAAAGCCCGGATATGAGGCGCAAAGAGAAGAGTTACTGAAGAGATTATAAAGATGAAGATTGTTATGTTGGATAGAAACAGCTTAGGGATGGATGTGGATGTATCCATATTTAAACAGCTGGGTGATTTTGAAGAATACCCTGTAATGGACAGGGAAGAATGCAAGGCACGAATTAAGGATGCCGATGCTGTTATTTTTAATAAAACCGTAATGGATGAGGACATGCTGAAGGAAGCTGCCGGGGTGAAGCTTCTTTGCGTGACTGCCACGGGCTACGATAATATCGATTTGGAATATGCAAAAAAGAACCGGATTGCCGTCAGCAACGTAAGAGATTATTCCACACCGGCGGTAGCCCAGCATACCTTTGCCATGGCTTTGTACCTTCTGGAGAAAATCAGCTATTATGATGATTATGTGAAATCCGGTGCCTACAGCAATCAGTTGGGCTTTTCCAATTTTGATGAGCGATTTTTTGAGCTGGAGGGAAAAACCTGGGGAATAATCGGAATGGGAAATATCGGGCGAAAGGTGGCTCGGATAGCTGAGGCCTTTGGCTGCAGAGTGATTTTCTATTCCGCTTCGGGCAGAAATACTGCTGCGGATTATGAGAGAGTGGAGCTGGACACCTTGCTGGCAGAAGCAGATGTACTGTCCATCCACTGCCCTCTGTCTGAAAGAACGGCAAATTTAATTAATCTGGAAAATCTGAAAAAGATGAAGTCCACGGCTGTCTTAATCAATGTGGCACGGGGGCCGATTGTAAATGATGCCGATCTGGCAGAGGCTCTGGAAAAGGGAATACTTGCAGGAGCAGGTCTGGATGTGTTGGGAAAAGAGCCTATGGAAAAGACCAATCCTCTGGGAAAAATCAAGGACAGCCGCAGACTTTTGATTACTCCCCATATGGCCTGGGCCAGTGTAGAGTCCAGAACCAGATGCCTTCAGGAGGTCTATCGAAACATTGAGGCCTTTATAAAGGGAGAGCAACGAAATCGTGTGGATATGTAGAAGAGGAGAACACAAATGAACAGTGAAATCAGAGATATTAATCTGGCCGAATCCGGCGAAAAGAAAATTGAATGGGTAAAGCGTAACTGCGATCTGTTAAGAATGCTGGAAGAGGAGTTTGCTAAGACTAAGCCCTTTGCCGGTAAAAGGGTGGCTCTTTCTGTCCATCTGGAAGCAAAGACGGCTTACCTTTGTAAGGTACTGGCAGCCGGTGGAGCCAAAATGTACGTTACCGGCTCGAATCCTTTATCTACCCAGGATGATGTGGCAGCAGCCCTGGTGGTAGCAGGCTTAAATGTCTATGCCTGGTATAATGCCACTTCTGAGGAATATGAGGCGCATATCCGCAGAGTATTGGAAGCAGGCCCTAATATCATTATCGATGACGGTGGTGACCTGGTGCATATGATGCACACTCAGTTTATCGATTTAATCCCGAATGTAATCGGTGGCTGTGAAGAAACCACAACCGGGATTATCCGCCTGGAAGCCATGAACAAGGCCGGAAAGCTGAAATTCCCCATGGTACGGGTGAATAATGCAGACTGTAAGCATCTTTTCGATAATCGCTACGGTACGGGTCAGTCCGTATGGGACGGAATCAACCGTACCACTAACCTGATTGTAGCAGGTAAAAATGTGGTGGTTGCAGGCTATGGCTGGTGTGGAAAAGGGGTAGCCATGCGTGCTAAGGGCCTGGGAGCTAAGGTGTTTGTTACCGAAATTGATCCCATTAAGGCCATTGAGGCAGTGATGGACGGCTTTGAGGTAATGCCCATGCTGGAAGCGGCAAAAATCGGTGACTTTTTCGTTACCGTTACAGGCTGCGATAAGGTAATTGATGAGGAAGATTTTGCGGTAATGAAGGATGGAGCAATTCTTTGCAACGCAGGTCATTTTGACTGTGAAATCGATATGGCAGCCTTAAGAAGGATTGCGGTGGAAAGCAGGGAAATGCGTAAAAACATTATGGGTTACAAGCTGCCATCGGGCCAGTGGATTTTTGTTCTGGCCGAGGGAAGACTGGTGAATCTGGCAGCCGGTGACGGCCATCCGGCAGAGATTATGGATATGAGCTTTGCTATTCAGGCTCTTTCTGCAAAATATCTGGTGGAAAACGCAGGAAAGATAGAGCCCATGCTGATTGATGTTCCTGCAGAGGTGGATCAGGATGTGGCAGCAAGAAAGCTGGCCTTCATGGGAAAAGAAATCGATGTCCTTACTCAGGAGCAGATTGCTTATTTGAACAGTTAAATTAATAGTTAAAAAGACCTCCAAATCAGCCAAGATTTGGGGGTTTTCTTCTATCAGTCTTACCCATTGTATTAAGGATAAATGCATTTTGATACGGGGATAATGCTTGACAACTAAAGTTGGGTAACTTATGGTAAAATTATTCCATAAATCTGCAAAACAAATATACAAAGGAGGACCACAATGAAAAGGATAGCAGTAGAAGTGAAAAAGAAACTATCTCTTCTGCTGGCAGTGGCCATGGTAATCGGATCGATTCCATCAAATACACTGACAGTAGCTGCAGCTGAGCCCAATACACAAGCCGTATTGGAAGAGGCAGCACCGGTGGAGGAAGCAACTACGCTGGCAGAGGAAGAGACCACGCCGGCAGAGGAAACAGAGAGAATCGGTATTAAATCTGATTCTACAGTTCAATCAACAGGCGGTACCTTTATCGTTACTACATCGGTTACCCCTGACAAGGCTACTGTTAATTTCACAGCAGGAACTACTACAGAGACTGATACAATTAAGACTGCAGAAGGTGAAGATTTAGTGTTCACCGTTACACCGGAGTCGGGCTATCAGGTGACTGAAGTAAAGTATTCCATTGAAGGTGTCGATGAACAGAAGGATCCTGCAATAACGGCAGTTGATGGGGTTACAAATTACACAATTGGCTCTGCTGAGATGACCGATAACGTTGCCATTACGGTTACTACAGCTGAACTGCCTGTAATTACCGTACAGGATGATGCCAGTGACCATGCAACGGTTGAGCTTACCGGCGGATACATCACAGAAACACAGACTGACATAACAACAATCAGGGCAAAAACAGATGAGGCTGTAACCTTTACAGTAACACCGGATGAGGATTATGAAGTAACTGCGGTAAAGTATCAGCTTGCCGATGAAGAAGCAGTGCCTCTTGATAAAGCACCGGATGCTGATGGGTACACGATTCCTTCAGATGTTATTGTTCTTGGCAAAGATATTAAGATTACCGTAACCACCCAGAGAGTTACCTTTGATGTAGCTGTACAGGATGATGAAGCGGACAATGCTACAGTTGACTTTTCCACAGGCTATAGCAACGGTAAGAACGTAAAAGAAGAGGACCTAAGCTTTGCCGTAGTACCGGATGAGAGGTATATGGTAAAGGAAGTAAAGTATAAAGTTGGTGGAGGCCAGGAAGAGAAGCTAGTACAGTGAAAAATAATTAAGTGGCTATATCTTTTCGCATGTGATATACTGT
>JBJELS010000310.1:0-5409 GCA_051879275.1 Lachnospiraceae bacterium | reverse complement strand
TCCGCTCTTTTTTAGAATTTTCGAGATTGCATTACTGTTTATTTGTCAAGGTTCTGCTGTCTTCCCTGTTTCGGCGACAGCTCATTTATACTACCACAGTATATTTTCCATTGTCAACAAGTTTTTTTATTTTTTTATCGGACAATTTTCCCATTTCCGGTATCACTCCATTCCGCACAGGATTCTTGCTATTTCTTCCATACTGGAGCCTACGGGAATCCTGTGTGAGCCTGCCGAAAGCTTACGGTCATATCCGTTGGATATCAGAAATTTGTCATATTCTTCTATGGAATCAATCATTCCTGCGTCATATAGCTTTCGACTGATTGTACCGCTTCCATTCCCCTTCTCAACTGTAATGATTACATAGTTTTCTTCCTGAGTGATAATACCGTTTTCCTCTGTAGTTATTGTACCGCCGTCCGCCGAACCTTCCGGTGAAACTTCCAAAGCTTCTTCTGTATCCTCAGGCAGATTTTCCTCTGTATCTTCCTCGGTCTGTTCTTCCGAAGAGGTTTGCAGATTCTCCTCTTCCTCTGCTTCAGTTTCAGCCATTTTTCCTTCTTCTTCCTGTATATCCGCCTCTTCACTTGCCAAATCGGCTAACACCGTTTCTTCTACCATTCCCAACTGTGAAGCACGTATTTTAATTTCCGCATCCGTCATGGTTTCTGCTTTTTGGGTCAAGCCAAAAAAAACTGCGGTAACAAGGATTCCGATCCCCAGACCTCTTAAATAATGTTTTAAACTCATATTTTGCTTATGCCTTTCCATCCGTTTGCTGAATCAACCGGACTATTCATATAATCCGATAACCAGTTTTACCTCTCCGATTCCCAAACCCAGTTCTCTGGCAATGGCCACATTTGATTTTCCTTCTCTATGTAACTTGAGAATTGTTTCCTTATTGCCTGCAGCACCGGCAGCCTCAGGCTGATGATGCGGCTCCGTCTCTGTCTGTGCTGCCAATGTGACTTTCGCACGCGACATATTCTTTTTCGCCGGTGTCTTCTTTTTGGGTGCGGTTTTCTTAATGGATTGTACCATAAGAGGCTGTTCTTCCTCCAAGATCACCTCCGGCATTTCAAAAGAAAATTCTTTAAATTCTGCTTTTTTAGTTTCTTTTCCCGTCTCTTTTTCCGTTTCCGGGACTTCTGTTTTCCTTGGCGCACTGCTGTCAACGGCCTCTTTTACCGCTTTCCTTGGCACACTGCTGTCAACGGCCTCTTTTACTGCTTCCCTTGCTGCTGCTTGAATGACAGCATCCAATTTCTCCCGGATTATCTCATCAAGCTGCTGCTGAAGTGAATAGTCAACTTTATCCTGCAGACTTTCCCTTATGGAAGTATCAACCGCTTCCTGAACACTTTCCTGCAGCATATTTTTGATTCTTTCCACCAGATTTTCCTTAATACTTCCCCTCAGCAGTTCCCGGGTAGTCTCATCCACTGTATTCTCCAACTTCTCCTTTGCCCCTTCCACTGTACTGCTGATTTCTCCGGCGGTATGCTTAATCTGATCATGCTTACTGTTCAGCATATCATATAAAAATACCGCTTCTTCATGATTCTTGTGAATCTGTTCCAAAACGGTATCCGAATATTCCTGAATCGCCATAATCTTCTCATTGGTAATGCGTTCCATATAACGTTCGGTCTTCTCTGTGGATGCTACCATACTCTCATCCACCTTTTCCTCTATACCCTGTCGAATATTCTGCAATTCTCTCTGCAGAAAGGCCTTCAGTTTCTTTTCCTGTTCCGCTGTACTGCCCTTATCCTTATCTGCATATTTTTCCGGTACCAGAAAGCTTACAGCAAAAACCACAATTCCAATGATTATTAATATTATTTCTGTAATTCCCATATCAATTTCAGCCGGCCAAAGGCCGGCTGCCTCCACTATATTTTTACATCAAACCCTGATTGTTCTTTGGGAATAACCCTTCCTTCCGAATGCTGCCCCTTCTTTTTTTTCCTGCCGCCATCTGATGAATACTGGTTACTCCCTTTCTCTTTGGCATCAAATTTCTTATTCTGATACTCGGTATGCTCAGACTTAACCACCTGCCGCATATTCAGGTTCAATTCCTTATTGAATTGATTATGCAGCTGATTTTGCTCGACAAGACCCCTTTGATCCTCATTATGTCTTTGTGTCGTAAACTCCTGGATTCTTGTCATAGAGTTGTTTAAATCAATCTGTCCTATGGCCATACTTCCTCCGATTAATTCATTCCCACCATGGTAACATCACCACTTTGCTTAATAAAACGACAGTATTGTACAGGGGTCTTAATCACTTTGGAAACATCAGAAATTACCAGCTTAGTACCCGGATAAGCCTTACCCATCACAATAATCTGTGCATCATTTCCTACAGACACTAATTCCTCCATCTGCTGCATTTCTTTCATGATTACTTCCATATTTTTCTTTGTTCTGGTCACCACATTAGATAATTCCTGAATATGCTTTACCTGCTCAGGAGTAAGCTTAACACCATAACGGATTTTATTCTTTGCCGACTCCAAAATCGGCCTTGCAGAAGAAATGGTTTTGTTGTTCTTATCCAACTGCTCCTGCAGATACTTATACCGCTGCTTAACTTCCGGAGAAACGCCGATTTCCACGATGGTATTGGCACCAAGCTCTGAGCCAAGAGTTTTTACTTCAACCAAATTTGTGGCACACACATAGCCTCCGGTAATAAAGCCCTTCTTTCCTCCTACATGAATCTCCGTTCCTGCCATAATACGGCTGTGCAGAATGGAATCTGCCTGCACATACCCCATCGCCTCAACGGTTCCGTTTTCAATATATTTGGCAACAACATTACCGCCCGCCTTCAATATTCCCTTATTCATCCCGTTCACTCCACGGGCAATGGTAATATTTCCGCCGGCAATAATCTCTGCCCCTTCCACAACACCACGAATTTCAATATCGCCATCTACTCTGATCCTAAAGTTGGAGCAGACATTTCCGTTTACCTGTAGATTTCCTTCATATTCAATATCTCCCGTAGACAGGTCTACATTTTCTACGGTCATCACATTGCTGACAAAGACCTTATTGTCCACCAGGGTCACATGTCCATCTACCTGGGTGTAAATCTCCTTATGGTCATCGGAAAGCTCAATATTACGGCCAAATCGCAGAAGCTCCCGTCTGACGGTTTTGGGATGGATAATGCCGCCGTAGACATCCATTCCATCTTCACCGGGGTCTTCGGGATGAAGTCTGGCCAGACAGTCCCCTTTCTTTATGTGATTAATAATATTCAAATGGAAAAAATCCACACTGCCGTCCGGGTTCAGGGTGGGCTTTGCCTTTAAATTTGTATTAAACAAATATTCGATAAAAGCATCCTTTCCCTGTCTGACTTCCTTTCCCTTTGCCAGAACTATATTGGTGCAGTAAGGTCTGTCTTTTAAAAAAAGTTCAATTTCTTCCCTGATAATTCCATATACTACTCCCTGATGACGCAAATCTTCAATAACGTCAGTTTCCGTCATCCTTTCCCCATCATTAGAGGGTGGGTAGAATCTGGCTGTTGCCTGCATACGATCATCAGAAACAGTCAGATGAAATTCCTCCTTCAGCGGATAGGTTTTTTTTCCATTTAACTCGATGATAGTCTCGTCCTTAACCTCCAATATGGCACGATTTAAATCTGAAAGATTAAAAGAAATCTTGTGCCGTTCAAGGTATTCTGCCACTTCTCCTACCAGAATCGGTTCTCCTGCCATAACCAGTTTAAGATATGTTTTTCCCTCTTCATTAATCACTTGAAAATAAGAATGCACCGATTGTCCCCCCATTCTCGTCTATTCTTTCGGTTATAACTGCTCCATAATTCCCATATATTTCCCCATTTTTGTTTTCATTTTCTGGAGTGCCTTTGTATGCAGCTGTGATACTCTGGACTCGGTTACCTCAAGAACATGACTGATTTCCTTCAAGGTCAAGTCCTCGTAATAATACAGCTCAATTACCTTTCTCTCCTTCTCTGTTAACAGCTTCAGAGCTTCAGCCAGTACTTTTTTTAGTTCTTCCTGTTCCACCGCCTCTTCCGGCATAATGAAATACTGACTGCCGGGAACACTGGGCACCTCGCTTCCCTGCTCCAAAAACTCATTCAGTGAAACCACATTGGTGATTTTCATTTTCGACTGCCATTCCAAATATTCTTCGTCGGTAATGCCAAGCCCTTCCGCTATCTGCGCATCCGTTGCCGGTCTTCCCTGAGCACCTTCAATCTCCCGCATAACCGTTTCAATCTGCTTTTGGCGTTGACGAATCGTCCTGGGGATCCAATCCATCTTACGAATCTGATCCAGAATGGCTCCACGGATTCTTAATGATGCATAGGTTTCAAATTTGACCGCCTTACTATAATCAAATTTGTCAATGGCATCAATCAAACCGAATACACCATAGCTGACAAGGTCTTCGTATTCCACATTATATCCAAGATACATGCTAAGTCTTCCTGCTACCAGCTTTACAAGAGGCGCATATTCCAAAATGATTTTTTCTCTGACAGCAGGGCTGTGATTACTTTTTTCATAATCTGCCCATAGCCTGTTTTTTCCTGTTTCATCCATTCATTCAAACTCCTTAGTATGAAGATTCTGCTTTCCTCAATTCTAACGAGATATTTCCCAATCCAATTTAAGAATCCTCTGCCTTATCTTCGCTGTCTTCCTGAGCTCTCTCCAAATCCTCTTCAGATTCCTCCGAATTTTCTTCACCTTCTATTTCTATCTGCTCTTCTGCCAGCCTTTTTTCTTCATTAATCTGATCGAAGCGGGCAATGATTTTGACAATAATCAAACCCAAAAGATAAAAAAACAATAAAACACTCAGTAAAATCAGCAGTGCCGTCTTAATTTCATATTGAAATCGGTAAGTCATAATACTGGTTATGCTTCCGGCAATCAGCATAAGCATTGGTGGAAAAAGCTTTGCTTTATTCTTTTTCATGATTAAAGTCCTTATATGATTTTCGTTTCTTTCCCTACTCGTTTAATATGATATTGACCGGTTTCCGGGTAGAAAGTAACCGTTCTTCCGTAAGATTCTCCTGTGTCCTGTGCTTTTAAGGGAATTCTCAGCTCTTTTAATTTCTTGATACACGCCTCAACATTTCTTGCCCCTACCGCAATTAAATCCGACTTGTTGCTTACGGAGAACATCTGTGCTCCACCGGCAATCTTAGCAACAAGATTCTGCCTTCTGGCTCCTTTGGCAAGAACACGCTTTAACAGTTCCTCTATTCCACTGTCTGCAAATTTAGCTACATTAGAATTATTCTTTATTGATGTACTGTCCGGCAGCATAATATGTGCCATACCGCATACCTTACTTGTAGGGTCCCACAGAACTACCCCCACACAAGAACCCA